>QMPS01000150.1 GCA_003648675.1 Aquificota bacterium | reverse complement strand
GTCCGGGAGCTTTTGCCTGAGGAGAAGGAAGCCCTTGGCCCAGAGGGGGAGAAGGCCACCCACGTGGCCCGGTTCTTCGACTTTGAAGCTTACCGCCAGATTATAGGCACCATCAGGGAAGAGGACGACGAGCACCTGGTCTTTGACATGGGCGAGGGCAAGTCTTACGAATTCAGAGAGTTTAGAGGTTAGATTTAGCCAGGCGGCTGTCTCGCAGGGAGGGAATCTGGCTTCTATACTCATCCATGGTCTTCTTTTCCAGGGTGGCTAGGGCAATTCCCTCCCTGTGGGCAGCAGCCAGGATCTGGCCTAGGGGATCTAGGATGAGGGAGTGCCCAGGGAAGTTGTAGGGCCCTGCCTTGCCCCATCGGTTGCATCCCAGGACGAAGAACTGGTTTTCCACGGCTCTGGCCTTGAGGAGAATCTCCCAGTGGGCCACCCTCTGGACAGGCCATTGGGCGGGGACACAGAGGATTTCTACTCCTTGGAAAGGGAGAGGGCGGGTAAGCTCGGGGAAGCGGAGGTCGTAGCAAATGATCACCCCGAGCTTGCCCAAATGGGTGTCCACTGCCAGGGCCTTGTTACCGGGTGAGAAGACCCTCAACTCTCCCATGGGTTCGAAGAGGTAGGCCTTGCGGTATTTGGCCCTGATTCCATCTTTGGCTATGACGTAGGATGTGTTGTAAATCTTGCCCTCTTCTTCCTCCATCATGGATCCCGCCACGATCACCAAGTCTTTCTCTTTAGCTACGGTTTGGAGGTGCTCTAGGGCCTTGGCTGACCAGGAGAGGTGGGGCTGGGGGTCTTTCAAAACGAAATCGGTGAGCCACATTTCGGGCAGTACCACCAGCTCGGCTCTCTTGTTGTGGGCGACTTCTAGCAGGGTGAGGGCCTTGGCCAGGTTGAGGCCAGGCTCTCCTTTCCGTATCTCCATCTGTATAAGGGCCGCTGTCACTTTTTCCTTCATGTCCTACTTTATAGCTATTTTCTTCTTGCGTGTCATGACCCAAGTTTGGTTGTAAACTACTGAGGGCTTCAGTAGCTGTCCATTCTTTGACACAACTTGGAGGTCTAATGTTTGCAACTTTACACATTTACTGGGCTTTTTTCTTGTCTATAATGGGTCGTAAACAAAAGGAAAAGGGAGGGTGCCTTGGAGTATCCGTCAGGAGCACAGAGGACCCTTGAGAGAGAGATAGAAATCAAAGGTTACGGACTCCACACAGGAAAGCCTTCTACCATCAGAGTAAGACCCGCCCCTGTAGATACAGGTATAGTGTTTGTTAGGGAAGGTGTTGAGATCCCTGCTCATTACTCCCATGTAGTGGATGTCTCCCGGGCTACCAATCTAGGTAAGAACGGCGTGGTGGTGAGGACCGTGGAGCACCTTCTCTCTGCTTTGGCTGGTTTGGGCATAGACAACGCCGTCATTGAGGTGGAGGGAGGGGAAGAGATTCCAGGTATGGATGGGAGCTCTTCTGTTTTTACCCGGAGGATCTTGGAAGCTGGTGTTAAGGAGCAGGATAAGCCCAGGCGGTGTTGCAGGGTGGTGAAGCCTTTCAGGGTGGAACGGGAGGATGGAAGTTTCATGGAGGTCTCTCCCAACGGAGGTGGATTCAAGGCCCATTGTGCCATAAAGTATGAGCATCCCTTCCTCAGTTATCAGGCCACCTCTTTCGAGCATGACCCTGATGGTTATGTGGAAGGTGTGGCCCCGGCCAGGACTTACTGCTTTTACGAAGAGATTGCCCATCTATTGAAACAGGGGCTGGGTAGGGGCGGAAACATCAAAAATGCCGTGGTCATAGGTAAAGAGGGAGTGTTGAATGGTCCTCCTCGTTTTGAGGACGAGCCGGTGCGCCACAAGCTCTTGGATCTCTTGGGTGATCTGAAGCTCTTGGGGCTTCCCATAATGGGTGAGTTAAGGGCTTTTAAAGCTGGACACGCCATGCATCTTCGTTTCCTGAAGGCCTTTGCCGAAAGCGGTGTCTTTGAGGTGATAGAGGCCCCTTGGCGAATTGGGAAGTAGGGTTTGCCGACGACAAGAGGGGAGATCAGCCCCCTTTTTTGTTGTCGGAGGGCTTCTTTTGCTTTTTCTCCTGGGGTTTGGGATAGACCTCTTTCACTTCTCCAGTGACGGTGTCTATGTTTACTTGCCAGTGGGCCATCCGTCGATTTGGGTCCCAACACATGATGAGTGCTTCGGGGTCGTCCCAGTCCATTTTATAAATGATGCGGTACTTACAGGTTTTCCCTGTAACTTGCCTGACCCTACTCAGGATTTGGGGGGAATCCATCATTTTGTTCCAGTCCAGAGTAGGGTGGCACGCTTCGGTCTTTATGCTGCGTGGCCTAAAGAGCCTTTTTCCATTGGAAAGCATGTAGTAGGTTCTTCTCTGGGACGGGGAGCATCCGCTGATGAGGAACTTCTTGGTATGGCCTGAGCTATCCATATTCTGTGAGTCGAAAGAGGCATAGACCAAATCGGGTACTTTTACTCGCTTTTTTAGGAGGGTGAAAGCCTCCTTGGCTGTGACGTAGGGTGCGGGTAGTCTCCCTTGGCGCGCCACCAGCACTAGGTAGAGGAATAGTATAGAAAACATGACGAAGGAAGAAGCAAGAATTTTTGCTTTCATGGGGCTATTCTCCTTTCCTCTGGGTTAAGGTGGTGAAGCCATCTTCTCTAGTAGGTCTTTCAGATCTTGCGGAGTTGGGGTGAGAGGTAAGGTTTCCAGGACGCTCCTTCGGGACATGACAAGTTCCACCATTTGGTCTCTCCAGGCGGGGTCGTATTCGACATCCCGAAGGGAGGTGGGCAACCCCATGGAGGCAAGCCATCCGCGAAGCCAGTTGATGAATTCAGAGGGATCGATCTCTCCTTGGAGAGCCAGCACCTCCAGTTTGTCTTGGGCAGCTTCTCCATAGAATTCTAGGACAGGCACCATGAAGAGGGCCATGGCTTCTCCGTGGGAGATGCCGTTGAATACGGCTAAGGCATGGCCTAGCTGGTGGATGAGGCCTGCCCCTGCTCCGGCGATGGCTAGGCCTCCCATGAGGCTTGCCAAGGCCATCTTCTCCCTGAGCTCCAGGTTTTCTCCGTCTCTTACAGCATCTGTCAAATGCTGGAACACCAGCCTGGCTCCCTCTTTGGCTGCGAGGTCGGTCAGAGGCAGGGCCTTTTGGGATAGGAAGGCTTCTATACAGTGGGAGAGGGCGTCCACTCCTGTCCTGGCCGTAAGATCAGGGGAACAGGAGATGGTGAGTTGGGGATCTACCAGGGCATGGACGGGGAAGCTCCTGCGACTCACTATGGGGGCTTTGCGGGGTACCGAGGGGTCTATAATGACAGCGTAAGGGGTTACCTCAGAGCCAGAGCCACTGGTAGTGGGTATGGCTATATAGGGAATGCCATCCCTTTTGAAGGGTTCGTAGACCCCTACCAGGGAACTCACCCGGCCTCCGTTGATGAGCATCATGGCCACCACCTTGGCTACGTCCAGAGGACTGCCTCCGCCTACGCCAACCACTATGTGGGGCCATACACTCTTGGCAAAGGCCAGGGCTTCTTCTACAGCCTCCACCGTGGGTTCGGGAGGCACCTTGGTGTAAAAGATGGGCTCTTTCCGAGTCTTGTCTATAAGTTCGGCCAGCCTTGCTTCCAGCCCGGAGGCTTTGAGGTGATGGCTCCCGCTGATGACCAAGACTCGGCGGGTGTCGCTGTAACCTTTGAGTATCTCTTCTAGCTTCTCTAGAATCCCCTGTCCAAAATGAATCCGAGTCGGTATGTGGTAGCTCCACACCTTCATCAGTTCAGATAATCCTCCAGTCTCCTAGCTACAGCAATCTTCTTCAGTTTGTCCAGAGCCCTGGCCTCCAACT
>QMPS01000149.1 GCA_003648675.1 Aquificota bacterium | reverse complement strand
TCTTGGGGTCGGTGACGTCCCCTGTATAGCACAGGGCCACCTCCACCAGTTTCCCTGTCTTCAGAGCTTCTTCGATAGCCACCTTCATGCCCTCTATCCAGTTGAAGCAGTCGAAGATGCGAAAGAGATCTATGCCTGCCTGGGCTGACTCCCGGATGAAGGTCTTCACCACGTTATCGGGATAGTTAGTATAACCCACAGCATTGGCACCCCGCAGGAGCATCTGAAAGAGGATATTGGGAATCCTCTCCCTGAGCTGAATCAAACGCTCCCAGGGATCCTCCTTGAGGAAACGCATAGCCACATCGAAGGTGGCCCCACCCCACATCTCCAAGGAGAAGAGGCCGGGCAGAAGGTGGGCAATGCTGGGAGCCGCCTGGAGCATGTCATAGGTACGTACCCGGGTGGCTATGAGGGACTGGTGAGCGTCTCGCAGAGTAGTATCGGTGATGAGGAGAGGCTTCTGCTTTTTAACCCACTGAACAAACTTCTTGGCCCCCATCTTCTCCAAGAGATCCCGGGTACCCGGAGGTGGTGAGGTGGTAGCAGGCACTCTAGGGGGCTGGGGGTCTCTCACAGTAAAGTGGGGCTTCTCCTTAATGCCAGGAAAACCGTTGATGCTCACATGGGCCAGGTAGGTGAGAATCTTGGTGCCCCGGTCCTTCCTCTCGGGAAAACGGAAAAGCTCAGGGGTAGTGTCCACAAAGGTGGTGTCGCACTTGCCCTCCAAAAACCGAGGATGTTCCAACACATTGAGGAGAAAAGGAATGTTGGTTTTAACGCCCCGGATGCGGAACTCCCTCAAAGCCCTATCCATCTTGGCCACGGCGTCCTTGAAGTTTAGGGCCCAACTTGTCACCTTCACCAGGAGGGGATCGTAATAAGGGGTGATGCGAGCCCCCACAAAGCCATCACCGCCGTCCAGGCGAATGCCAAAGCCTGCTGCCGTCCGATAAGCCACAATCCGCCCTGTGTCGGGAAGGAAGTTGTTGGTAGGATCCTCCGTAGTGACCCGGCACTGGATAGCATAGCCGCTCTTCTTTATTGCCTCCTGGCCTAAGATACCGATGTCCTTCAGGGACTCGCCCCGGGCGATGCGAAGCTGAGCCTGGACCAGATCCCGGCCTGTAATGACCTCGGTAACGGTGTGCTCCACCTGTATCCTCGGATTAACCTCAATGAAATAGTAATGGCTCTCCTCATCCACCAGGAATTCCACAGTACCGGCGCTCACATAGTCCACCGCCCGGGCGATGCGCAGGGCGTGGTCGTAAAGGCGCTCCTTGAGGAAGGGATCTAGGTTCAAAGAGGGGGCCATCTCAATGAGCTTCTGGTGCCGGCGCTGAATGGAGCAGTCCCGCTCGAAGAGATGAACCAGGTTACCCTGCTGGTCCCCCAAAATCTGGACCTCGATGTGCTTGGGCCTGATGAGGTATTTCTCTAAAAAGACCCTACTGTCACCAAAAGCCTTAAGGGCCTCAGACTGGGCCATATCCAGCCCTTTGATGAGCTCCTCCTCCTTCCAGGCCACCCTCATGCCACGGCCACCTCCTCCAGCAGCAGCTTTTATGATGACGGGGTAACCGTACTCCCGGGCAAAGGCCACAGCCTCTTTAGGGTCGTCTATGGGCTCGGGGGTGCCGGGGATAACGGGTATCCCCAGGTCCAAAGCCAGTTTTCTGGCCCTCACCTTGTCCCCTACCAGCTCCATCACCTCAGGGCTGGGACCCACAAAGATGATCCCTTTCTCCTGGCAAGCCCGGGCAAACTGAGGGTTCTCAGCCAAAAAACCATAACCAGGGTGAATGGTGTCCACTCCCCGGGCCAGGGCCAGCTCCAAAATGCTCTCCCAGTCCAGATAGGCAGCCACAGGGTCTTTACCCTTGCCGATGAGATAGGCCTCGTCGGCCTTGTAGCGGTGGAGAGAGAAACGATCCTCATGAGAGTAAATGGCCACGGTACGAATACCCATCTCCGTACAAGCCCGAAAGATACGGATGGCAATCTCGCCCCTGTTGGCTGCCATAACCTTGTTCATATTCACCACTCCTAAAACCAATTTTGGATCTACTTTCTACTCTAAAACCTCAGGACGGAAAAGACCTTAAAATTTTTTGATCCTGTCAAACACCAAACCTTTTAGCCTCCATATCGACTGAAAAAACGGCTCCGTCCATTTCTCCCCTTGCAGAGCTTTCCTTTCGGTCTCACCTTTCCCTTGATATGGTGCAGCAAGGAGGGAAACCTTGGAGAAGAGGAACATCCCAAAAGACTTTCCGGTAGTGATCCTGGCAGCAGGAGAGGGAAGCAGGCTGCGTAAAGGAGGCAACCACCTGCCCAAGCCCCTCGCGCCTCTGTTGGGCCTCACACTCCTGGAAAGGGCCTTGCTCACCTGGAAAACAGCAGGTGTCCGGCGGTTCTATGTGGTGGTGGGCTGGGAAGGAAAGCGGGTGGCTGCCCACGCCCAGGAACTGGCCAAGCGCCATGGTCTGGATCTTGAGGTAGTGGAGAATCCTCGCTGGCAAGAGGGAAACGGCACCTCGGTGCTGGCGGTGAAAGACAGAACACCTGCCCCCTTTTTTGTTTCCATGGTAGATCACGTTTTCGAGCCATCCCTGGTGGAAGGGTTTGTTCAACAAGTAAAGGACAAGAAAAGCACCATAATAGCCGTGGACCCCAGGGTGACCCAGGTCTTCGACCTAGCCGACGCCACCAAAGTGCGCTTAGAAGAAGACCGAGTAGTAGACATAGGAAAAGAGATACTACCTTACCATGCTGTAGACATGGGGCTCTTCTTCTGCGGCCCTGAGATCTTTCAGGCTTTGGAAAAAGCCAAAAAAGAGGGGGACGGCTCTCTGACGGGAGGGGTGAAGAAACTGGCCGCTCAGGGAGAGATGTGTGCTGTCAAGCTGGAAGAAGGATTCTGGACCGACGTGGACACCCCCGAAGGTTTGGAGTACGCCCAAAAGGGTCTCCTGACCTGTGTAGCCCGCTCCCAAGATGAGGGATGGATCTCCCGGCATTTTAACCGCCACCTATCCCGGTGGATCACCGCTCGTCTGGCCTCCACGTCTATCACCCCCAACCTCGTCACCTTTTTGGCATTCGCACTTGCAGTGGCGGCGGGTTGCCTCTTCGCCCTGGGCAAGCTGGGCACCACCATCCTGGCAGCGCTACTGGTCCAGGCGGCCTCTGTGGTAGACGGCTGTGACGGAGAGTTGGCCCGCATCAAGTTCATGGTCACACCTTGGGGGGCCTGGTGGGACACCCTACTGGACCGCTACGCCGATGGCGCCATAGTGCTAGGCATCACCTGGGAGTACAGCCACGGGCATGGCGAAGCCTGGCCATGGATTTTGGGTCTCCTCTCCTTCTTGGCCTTCGTTATGGCGAGCTATGCCAAGAAGGAACATGCCCTGCGCTTCGGTCATCCTCTGCCCAGAGACGCAGGAGACAAGCTCACCCGACGAGACCTGCGCCTCTTCGCCATCTCTGTAGGCGGACTCCTCAACCGACCTTTCCCCACCATGGTAGCACTAGCAGCCATGTCCCACCTGTGGATAGGCTGGATGCTGTGGAGGAAGCGTAAGGGGTAAGGTGCGAGGTGTGACACCATTACGCCTCACGACTCATACGGGACCTTCACCCTTCCCATCACCAGGAGGTCCCGCCCCAGCCTTTTGTATGTCACCTTTTCCAGTTCTACGCCCTGTTCCACCCTCTCCAGGCCCAGATTGCCCACAGGGGAGCGGCCTTGGCCCAGGAGGATGGGAGCCACTATAGCCTGGATCTCGTCGGCTAGGCCCTGTTTCAGGAAAGAAGTGATAACTCCCCCTCCCCCCTCTACCAGAAGTCGAGCCACCCGCCTTTTGCCCAACTCTTCCAAAATAGGTT
>QMPS01000148.1 GCA_003648675.1 Aquificota bacterium | reverse complement strand
TAAGATGACCCATGGAGAAAAAAAGGGATCGAAAAGAGGCGCCAAAATCTGTATAGTTAGTAAAAAACCTAGGAGAAAGGTGAAAAAATGGTCAACAGAAGGTTTCTATGGGGAGCGATAGTTTTTCTCCTTCTGGGCTGCACCTACGGCGGCGGCAGTATGAAGGTGAACGTCTTCAACCCTGCTGCCCCCCTCTACGATGAGGGAACGGATGCCTACAACTCCGGCGACTACTCTAGAGCCATCACTGCCTTCTCCGACATTGTAAGCTACTATCCCAACAACGGCCTAGCCGATGAAGCCACTTTCATGCTGGCCCAGTCCCACGAAAAGACAGGAGACTACTTGGATGCCCTGCGCTACTACAAACTCTTCGTCTCCCGCTACCCCAACCACAAATGGGCTCCCTTGGCCAATAAAAAGATCCAGGCCTTGAGCAAAAAAATCGAGGAGGGCCAAAATGGCGGAAGTGGAAGTGGGCAGGGTAAATAAATTCTTTGGCAAAGTGAGCGTAGCCGCAGTAGAGGTGACCCAGGGAACCATCAAAGTTGGAGACCAACTCCACTTCAAAGGGGCCACCACTGATTTCACCATCCAAGTGGATTCCATGCAGATAGACAGGGTACCCGTGGAAGAAGCCAAGCCAGGAGACCTGGTGGGAATCAAAGTGCCCGAAAGGGTGAGACCAGGAGACAGAGTCTATCAGGTAGAAGGAGAAGACTAAAGGCAGGGAGGAAACTGCCATGGCTGTTGCGGAAGTGACTGTGGTACCTCTGGGAACAGGGTCTCCCTCCCTCAGCGTCTACGTGGCCAAAGCCCTCAAAATCCTAGAGCAGTCCGGCCTCAAGTACCAGCTCACCCCCATGGGCACCATCATCGAAGGAGATCCCAAAGAGATCATGGAAGTGGTCCTCAAAATGCACAACTCCCTCTTTTCTGACAACATCCACCGGGTAGTCACCACCTTAAAAATGGATGAAAGAAGGGATAAACCCCTCTCCATGGAGAGCAAAGTTACAGCAGTGAAAGAGAAGCTATAGGCGTCCCACGACGCTCACATGCTTGCTTGGCCCGGCTGTCCGTTGCCCTTTGGACAGAGCTAAATGGGCCATTTTGCCTGGTAGGATCAATCCAAGAAAGGAAAAGGAGGTAGATTGGACTCCAGATTCTCCATTTCTCCCCAAGCCTATGACGCCTGGTTCTCCACACCTCAAGGTAGAAGGATCTTAGAAGAAGAGCAGGCCCTCTTCCAAAGGATCCTGTGGAAAGAAAGGGGGAGCCTTCTGGACATAGGCTGTGGCACAGGCATTTTCACAGGTTTCTTCAAGAAACTGGGGTTCCCAACCACAGGTCTGGACTTCTCACAGGAGATGCTCCTCCACTTAAAATCCAAAGAACCAGACATACCATTGGTCCGAGGGAACGCCCAGCTCTTGCCCTTTAAAAAGGACTCCTTCCAATACGCTACCCTTATCACCGTTTTGGAGTTTCTACCCCACCCCTTCTACGCCCTAGTAGAAGCTACAAAGGTAGCTCAAAAGGGCGTGGCCGTGGCTTTCCTTCCCCCTTGGTCTCCCACTAACCTAAAACGCCGGGTCAAAGCCCTGCTGGGTAGGTCTTCTTTCCAGCAGGCCCACTTTCTCTCTTTCTCTCAAATCCTCTCCATGATAAAAGAAGGATGCAAAGTCAACTTCAGGGACGTAAAGAGAATAGAACAAGGAGGATGCCTCTTCCCCAGAAACCTGAGGCTCCTTTCCTTGGCTTCCTTCGCCGTGATAAGGGTAGACTATGAATGAAAAAAGACTAAGAGAAGCCGCCCAACTACTCAGAAGGGCCCAGCATGTGGTAGCCCTGACGGGAGCCGGCATCTCTGTGGACAGCGGCATTCCAGCCTTCAGAGGTGCTCAAGGCTTGTGGGACCGATACGATCCCGCTGAGTACGCCCACATATCCTCTTTCACGGCCAACCCTGGCAAAGTGTGGGGCATGCTCAAAGAACTCTACCAAATCATGGAGAAGGCCCAACCCAATCCCGCCCATTACGCCCTGGCCCGGTTGGAGGAGCTGGGAATCCTAAAGGCCCTCGTCACCCAGAACGTAGACGGTCTCCACCAAAAAGCGGGCAGCAGAAGGGTAATAGAGTTCCACGGCAACGGCGAAACCTTAATATGCCTGTCTTGTGGCAAAGAGTACCCCGTGAAAGAGATGGCCCTGGAAACCTTACCCCCCCTTTGCCCCTCATGCCAAGGGGTACTCAAGCCTCAAGTAGTCTTCTTCGGCGAGCCCATTCCTCCCCAAGCCCTGGAAGAAGCCTTCCGAGAAGCCGATGAGTGCGACGTCATGCTGGTGGTGGGCACCTCAGCCCAGGTCTATCCTGCTGCGGATCTCCCCAGAAGGGTGGCTTGGTCCGGGGGAAGCATCATAGAGGTCAACCTGGAAGAGACCCATCTTACTCAGGACATGACCCATATATTCCTCCAGGGCTCCGCCGCCTCCATCCTACCCAAATTAGTGGAGTTAGTAGAAGAAAACTGATCCCCAAAGGATTACAAGACAAGAGAGTAAAAGCATCACCCAATATAGAACCCGACAGACACTAAAACACATCTAAAAAGCAAACCCAGCTATAACGACGTAATCCCAGATACCCTAACTCGCCAGGTTAAATGCAATGAGAACGATTCACCTTCTGTTCTTGTCAGTGTCAAACTTGTTAAGACAGTAGTAGCAACCATTATATCCTTGTCTTAGCGCCTCCTTTACGGTTTTAAATATCACTCTATGCCTGTCAGATATTAAACCTGCCCAGCAGCAACCTGGAACATGCAACTCCTTTGTACGAGAGTTACCAATATAGATTGGCTCGTCAAAGAACCTATCTGGAATCAGATCCTCCTCTCCCCAGTCTATACCTGAAAACTCCCCCAACTTTTCACGCACTTCCTCTGGGTATCCCAGGACTTTCAGCACTGAATTGACAAAGGTCTCACAGTTACTGTCCAGAAGGCTATAATCAACAGTATCTCCGCCTTCGTAGTGCGCAATGAAGTTATGTACCTTTTCTTCAATCGCCCTTATTAACTTTCTGTCGGAACCGTAGTGAAGTGGGGGGATAACGTGTCCTTCACACCAATCCCTGAACGCCTCATAGGTTTTATCCAGAAACGTTGCAATTCCATCTCGGCTTTCAACAGAAAGCGATCCCATTGGGTTAGATCTAAACCCAAGCATCTCCCCTAGCTTAGAAATAACCTCTATGTTCCTTTCCTTATTAAAATCTATTCTTATATACCCACCACCTGCCTTGCTAACGCAGATTGTTCTGACATACAATTCAATGTCGCTTCCATCTACAACACTCTTATACACAACCTTTTTCTTGCCATCATAATCCACGACGCATCTCTTACCACCCTTATCTTCCAAGGTATACCTGCCCAAACAATACAACTTACCATCACTTCCTACAGCCTCCAATACCACTCTATTGGCAAGTGCCTCTTCATCAATGACTATGACGATGTGGTCTCGTTTGGAGGTATCAACCCCGAGCCTAAACCTAAGAGTATTCTCTCCATCTGTGATATCAATACTCTTCCCATCGCTGCTCTTTGTAATCTGCACATCACTTGTTCCCTCTATCCATCCCACTCTCATATCATCTCTCAGGAAGTTTAGGAGCCTCTCACTGTCAGCACCCGGCACATCGTCCCAACTAAACAAAACCAGATCTTCCTCTTTATAAATAAAAGTTATGAAGTGATGATCAGCTACTGGAATATAGACACCCGCACCATCGATCATCCCTTCGATTTTCTTCACGAATTCGTTTTTGGATGGAACCTTTAAAGCCCGTGCACACCAATACACACCAGCGACATGTCCTGCAGATGTTGCTTTGCGCATATTGG
>QMPS01000147.1 GCA_003648675.1 Aquificota bacterium | reverse complement strand
CCAATCTTGGTCTGGTGGGTTTGGGCACTGATACCGGTAACAGCATCAGGGGTCCCAGCAGCCACTGCTGCCTAGTGGGGCTCAGACCCACTATGGGGCTAACCAGCAGAGACGGGATTGTGCCTCTATATCTGAGGAACGATGTGGGGGGCCCTATGTGTAGGAGCGTTGAAGACTGTGCGAGGCTCCTCGATGTGTTAGCCGGGGTAGATGAGGCCGATCCAATAACTGCTCTGTCGCGGGGAAAAACACCGGAAACCTATTCCAGTTCCCTACGGCTAGACGGTTTGGAGGGCGTGAGGGTTGGGGTTTTCCGGTTCTACACGGACACTCCGACTACAGACCCAATGGTACTCGGCCTCTTCGAGGAGGCCATAAAGGACTTGGAGTCGCTTGGAGCTGAGGTGGTAGACCCTTTCATCATCGAGGGCTTCCAAGAGTTGAGTAAAAACCTGTGGTGTAACACGTTTAAGCGAGACCTCTCCGCCTACCTGGCATCCCTTGGAAACCCTCCCTACCGCAGCCTGGAAGAAATCGTGAACTCCGGCCTCTACTCCGCCTACATCGCCGACCGCCTGAAAACGATGGTTAAGGCAACCGCACCCCAATGTGGCAACCTCTACGAGGAACCCCGAAACATACGGCTTAGAGCCGCGGTTCTAAGAAGCATGAGGCTCCAAGGCGTTGACGTGTTCATACACCCTACTTGGAGCAACCCCCCTAGAAAGGTGGGTGACTTGGAGAGCCCCCACGGGGACAACAGCCAGAAGATCCCCCCCCACACCGGGTTACCAGCCATCACAGTCCCCATGGGGTTCACCTACGGACATCTACCTGCAGGACTCCAAATAGTGGCAGGCCTCTTTGAGGAACCCCTCCTATTCCAGGTTGCCTACGCTTACGAGCAGAGAACAAAACATAGACGAAGCCCTGGAGGATTCTAAGCCTCAGGTTCCTCGGGGGATTTTTCTGCGGATCTGGTTCCTGAATTAATCTCGTGTTTGATTAGCGGTGGGCCTAGAAGGGCTCCATACAGGATTGTCCCTAGCACTATGGGCATACATATGTTGGGGTAGACCTCTGGATTTGGGAAGTAGATCCCCGTAGGGTCGTATATCTTGGGGAGTTGGCTCATTACGAAAGCGGGTAGCCCCGAGACATACAGGAAACTGGATACGCTGCGCTCCACCACGCTAAGCCTAAGGGGTCCACTCACGGCTTTCACCAGTATATATCTCATGGCCATCTGGAGAATCACTATGCTGAACCCGATGAACAAGTATCTCCAGCTGATGGTCACGATGGCTCCGATGTAGACGAAGAAGAAAGACTTGATGAAGAAGACGATCTCCTCGTGGAACTCTCGTAGCCTCCTGATGTTTATGAGGACCTTGCCTGGGCGGTTGAGGAGGCGGGTAATGAAGCTGTAGTTGGTGATTGAGAGGCCAAATGTCAGCGCTGTTATGGCTCCTGAGCCGTCGCCCACTAGGGCTTCACTGAGTATGTAGGTTGGGAGTAGCACTGAGAGGGTGATCATGTAGGTGTAGGGGTGTGTTCTAAGCCTGTGAAGCACGTTTGACCAGAACAGCCCTATTCCCACACCCAGGATGCTGGAGAGCACGAATGTGGAGACTATGTCTCCTATGCCCTCGCTGATGCCTATGTCGGGCCTTATAATCATCTTGATGATGGTGATGGAGGAGATGATGCATATGGGGTCGGAGAGTATGGACTCCATTGTCAGCATTATGCGTGTGCTCCCCATATCGGGGATGGACTCCCCAAGGACTCCCAGTACGCCGAAAACGGCGACGGTGCTGGTCCCCCCCACCATTGACCCCAGTAGCATTCCCTGTGCAAGGGTGAATTTTTCTGGTAGCAGTATGTGAATGGTGGAGCCCACCAATATGATGGAAAGGAGTATGGAGAATACTGAAAGAACCAGGGATTTCCCCATGTTGTCGATGAGGGTTACTATGTCCAGGTTGATGCCGGCGTCAAATAGTATTATGCTGAGGGCTAGTATGCTCATAAGGGGGGCAAGCTCCGTGAATAGATTCTTGTCTATGTAGTGGGTTCCCGAACCTATGAGGACTCCGAAGCCCATCAACCACACTACGTCGGGAATTCTAGTGAAACGATAAATGAGGGCACTAGCAAAGCTGAGAAGTATTGTAAGGCTGACTACTATGATGAGGTTTTCCAGTCCCATATGAAACACTCGGCTTCTCACTTGGATACATAAGGCGTGTTTGGTTGCAGGTAGAACGGTTTTCTAGGGGGATTGGAGAGCGGGTTGTCCCCCTCTGTGGCTTCAAACATGAGATTCCACGCTAGGTAGATGATTCCTATAGACTTCTATTTAAGAAGAACGTTTACGCTCGTTGGCAGGGTGTTACCTCCTCTCGGAGACGCCGTAAAACGGCTTCTTTGTCTCCGGGTAGCAGGTATTCCATTTTAAAGGTTAGCCTGTTGGCTGCCTGGGTGGTTATGAAGTAGGGTTCGAATAGGGCTCGAATGCTTGGTTTGCCCTTTAGTAGCCTTAAATACAGTTCCCTGGCAGTCAGATTGGGGGTCTCCACCTCCACCCAGGCGTATGAGGGGGGTGTGGCCCCTGGTAGAACCGATGGTTCTATTAGCACCCCAGACCGTAAGCCGGGTATCTGGTTGACTTCCCCAGAGAAGCGCTGGGTCTCCTCCAGTAGTTTACTGTAGTATAGGTTGTCGTCGCGCTCCATGAATATCTCTAAGGCCTGGATTAGACCCATGATGGTTTCTCGGCTCATCTTGGCGGCCCTCCCGATGCCATCGAAGGGGTAGGCGTTTAAGTGGGCCAGCTTCACTAGCTCTCTTTTCCCCAGCAGTATGCCTGTGTTGTTGGGGCCTCCTAGTTGTTTCCCGCCGCTGAACACCACTAGGTCGGCTCCCTTTTCCAGTATCCATTTGGGCACCCCTTTATGGGTGAGACATGGGGCTGCGTCTACTATTATGGGGACTCCTTTCTCGTGGGCTAGTTTGGCCACCTCCTCAAGCGGGGCTTGGCGTTTGAAGGGGTATAGTGTGTAGTAGTAGGCAGCTGTCTCGCCTTCTTGGAAGGCTGACTCCAGGTCCGAGATTTCTACGCTGTCCTTCTCTCCGGCCTCCACCCTTTTTCCGCCGGTGGCTTCGATGGCGTAGTCGTAGGTGCTTCTGGAGTCGGCCATCACTATGAACTGGGTTGGGAGGCCTTCTGTGTGGAGGGGGAGCCTTTGCACTATGGGTGTCCATTTTGGCTCGTCCAAGGGGTCGAACTGGGCTAGCTCGCTTTCTCTGAAGATGCAGGCCGCGCAGGCCAACATGAGGCCGTTGGATGCGCCTGCGGTGGGGAGCCCTGCTTCCCCTCCTAGTGCCTGGGAGAGTCTTTCTCCTGCCCAGGCTTGGAGGGTTGGGATGTGTATGAAGGCCTTGGAGGCCTCATGCATGGCCTGGAAGACGGAGGGGTGGGGCATGCTTCCTCCCAGCATTGTAAGGCTGGTGGCCGCATTGATGACACGGGTGAGGCCGTACTTCTCGTAGGGGTCTGGATGGTCCAGCATAGCTATGGTTTGTTGTCTACCTGTTTAGGGTTTGCCTTTCACATAGTCCGGGATCCCAGC
This sequence comes from Aquificota bacterium, assembly GCA_003648675.1. Lineage (GTDB taxonomy): Bacteria > Thermosulfidibacterota > Thermosulfidibacteria > Thermosulfidibacterales > B14-G1 > B14-G1. The sequence goes on along the minus strand of QMPS01000147.1, from coordinate 298 downwards.
CACTAAAACCGCCGGGGATAGGCTTGGAAGGGAACCCAGGTATCCCCCTTGGTTTCTCTGATCTCGGGTCAGCCATGGAGGGTGCAGTAAGCCCTGGCCTGCGCTTCGCTATAGAGGTTGGGATGTTTGCCCTTGGCTCCTCCTTAGGGTAGGGTTGGCTGCATGGGTTGCAACCAATAGCAAGAGATAAACCTAAGACCCGTCACATTTTTCTCACTCCTCTCTCGGCGGTTTTTAGGCGTGTCAGCTGGTTGGCGGGGTAAAGGTTTAAGAGTGTGAAGCCCGCCCCCTTTTGGAT
>QMPS01000146.1 GCA_003648675.1 Aquificota bacterium | reverse complement strand
CCCAACGGCAACGACGATGCAGACACGGTCACAGTTATTGGCACCAGGATGCAGGTGAACTTCTAGCCTGCCTACCTCCGGGGGAGTGGGTCCACCACCCACTCCCCTTAATGAACAACCCTGCGGCAAGCCTGGAGGGTATGCTCCACACTGGAACAAATTTCAGGCGAAGGGAGGTGGTAGACGCAAGGATGATCATGGAAGAAGGGGTGGAGAAGGTGTGCGTGCATGAAGGAGTAGATTCTCGTCTGAAGGAGGTGCCTTATGAGGAGGGTGTTGTCGGTTTTGTTGGCGGTGGTCCTGGTTGCCACCAGTGGCCTTTCTATGGCAGGAGAACATGGTATGCACAGGGACAGAGAGAGAACAGCCATTGTATTGGCCTTCTTTGGTACTACCTACCCTTCTGGTTTGAAGGCAGTGGTCAATATCTTGAATCATGTTAAGAAGGCCTTTCCCCACACAGAGGTGAAGGTAACCTTCACTTCAAACATCATTCGTTCTATCTGGCGTGAGCGACAGGGCGATGCTCAGAAATGGCTGTCTCAAGGGGTGCCGAAGGAGATTCTATATGTAAAGGACTTTTTAGGGGTCATGGGAGAACTGCGCGATGAGGGCTACAAGAACGTTATTGTGCAGTCCACCCATATCTACCACGGAGAAGAGGTTGAAGATCTTATGGCCTACATCCGTGCCATCAGATCTATAAGGACGGTCAAGGCAAAGTGGAGACCATTCAACACTGTAGCGTTTGGCCGTCCAATATTCGGTGATGTGGGCGATAGGTACGACTACCACGAAGATCTGAAAAGGGGCGTAGGAGCCTTAAAGGCCGATGTTGAGCTGGCCAGAAAGAAAGGGGCTGTACTGGTTTACATGGGTCACGGCAACGAATTCTGGTCCACCGGCATCTATGCCGAGGCCCAGAAGATGCTGAGGACCCTCTATCCGGATGTACAGACCTTTGTGGGTACCGTGGAAGGATATCCATCCTTGGATGATGTGGTAGAGGCCCTGAAGAGGGAGGCCAGGAGTAAAAAGGTGATCTTGAAGCCCCTTATGGTGGTGGCCGGTGATCACGCCCACAACGATATGGCCGGACCGGGCAAGGATTCCTGGAAAAACGTGCTGGAGGCGGCTGGCTTTCAGGTGGAGCCGGTATTGCATGGGCTGGGTGAGAACGATGAGATAGCCGAGATAGTGGTGGAGCATGTCAAAGACGCTGCCAAAGATGCAGGCCTGGTGGTGAGGTGAGGGTGGTTTCACTTTCATGGAGATAGAGGTTCAGAACCTGAGGAAGCGTTTTGGAGAAGTAGAGGCCCTGAGGGGCATCTCCTTTGGGGTCTTCCCTGGAGAGGTGTTCGCCTTCCTGGGTCCCAATGGTGCAGGGAAGACCACCACCATAAAGATCCTTACGGGGCTCATCAGAGAGTTCCAGGGAGAGATACTCTACCGGGGGGAGCCTTTCTCTCCCCGGATTTTGAGCTTCAAGCGGGTGATTGGTGTGGTGCCCCAGCATAACAATGTGGACAGGGATCTTACTGTGGAGGAGAACCTGAAGGTTCACTGTTATCTCCACGGCCTGTGGGGAAAAAAGCAGAGGGAGCGGATTCGGGAGGTTCTGGAGCTTACGGGGCTGCAGGGCCATCTGAGGCGCAAGGCCGATCATCTGTCGGGGGGAATGAAGAGGCGTCTGATCATTGGCAGGGCCCTTCTTCACGAGCCCCAGATTCTTTTCCTGGACGAGCCCACAGTGGGACTGGACCCGGCTGTGCGCAGGAGCATGTGGGACCTTATAAGGGGGATCAATGTCCTCAAAGGGTGTACGGTCTTCCTCACCACCCACTACATAGAAGAGGCAGACATGCTGGCCCAGAGGGTGGTCATCCTCGATGCTGGCAGGGTAGTGGCTCAGGGACGTCCCCAGGAGCTCAAGGAGGCCCTGGGCCGATATACCCTTGAGATCTATCACCGGGACCGTATTGAAGAGGAGTTCTTTCAGAGCAGGGAGGAAGCCCTGGAGCGCATGAGGAGTCTTGATGTGCCGGCCAAGGTTCGGGAGGTGAACCTGGAGGACGTCTTTCTGAGCCTCACCGGGAGGAGAATCAGGGTTTGAAGGGTGTCTGGGCGGTTTTCTACCGTGAGCTTATGTTCTACCGGCGCAGGGGGGTGCGTACTGTTCTGTCTTCCGTCATATACCCGGCTCTTTTCCTATTGGCCTTTGGCTACGGTATTGGGAAGGGGGCCAGGGTGAGCGGTATGAGCTATATCACCTTCCTCATTCCGGGGCTTATCACCATGAGTAGCATGAACCAGGCCTACGGAATTTCTGTGGAGGTGAATGTCTCCAGGTACTACTTCAAGATCTTTGAGGAGTATCTGCTGGCTCCCATAGGGCGCTGGGAGATCATGGCAGGGGAGGTCCTTTACGGGATGGGGAAGGGCTTGTTGCCTGTGCTCTTTTTGCTGGGGTATTCAGCCTTTGCTGGTATAGGACTGAGAATCACACCACTCTTTCTCCTGTGTCTCTTTCTTCATCTCCTGGCCTTTGCCCTTCTGGGGTTCATCATTGCAATGGCCGTGGAGTCCCATGCCGATCAGGCGGCCCTTAGTTCCTTTGTTATGGTGCCCATGATCTTTCTCTCCGACACCTTCTATCCCATTGACAAAATGCCCCTCCTGGCCAGGTACCTGGGCTACTTCTCTCCCCTCACCTATTCCACCAAACTCATCAGAGGCACCCTTTTGCCAGGTAGCCACCTTTTCAGTTTTAAGTATCTGTTGTTCATGGTGGGCATCATCCTGGCCCTCCTGGCGGTGGCAGTGGTGCTGGTGGAGAGGGCTGAGGCATGAGGATTCTCTTTTTTGTGGTGCTTTTGGGGGCATGTCTCTTTTCCCTCTTCCTTGGGCCTGTAAAGACCAGTCCTTCTCACCTCAATAAAGAGACCTTTTTCATCCTCTGGAACTTTCGTTTGCCCAGGGTGGTCTTCGCCGCAGTCAACGGCGCCATGCTGGGGCTTTCTGGATCCCTTTACCAGCTGGTTTTGCGCAATCCCCTTGCCGACGGCTTCACCACGGGTACGGCCAGCGCCTCGGCTTTGGGAGCTGTAGTAGCTATATCCTTGGGTTTTCCTGCCTTTTTGGTGCCCTTTCCAGCCCTTCTCGGAGGACTCCTGGGATTGGTCTTCGTTTATCGCCTCTCCTCCAGAGGGGGAGTGGTGAGTCCGGTCACCATGGTCTTGGCGGGGATTGTAGTGAACATTGTTTCCTCTTCTGGTATCAGCTTCCTCAAGTATCTCTTTGAGGAGTCTCTCTCTTCTGTGGTCTTCTGGCTCATGGGTGGCTTCTTCCTGGTGGACTGGTCGAAGATCGGTGTCTGCCTGACGGTACTATTGGCGATTCTAGCCTATTCCCTGTTTGATGCCCTCTCTTTCAATCTTCTGGCCCTGGATCGCTATTCTGCGGCCTCTTCTGGAGTGGACGTGGATGGACTTAGAAGGCGCCTCTTTCTGCTGGCTACAGCTCTGGTGGCCCTGTCTGTGAGCTTCACCGGTATCATAGGGTTCGTGGGTCTCATCGTGCCCCATGTGGCCCGGGCCCTGTTCGGGAGTGATATGAGGGAAAACGTGTACTATTCCACCCTCATGGGGGCCATGCTCCTGGTGGTGGCCGATGCCCTTTCCAGGGTGGTGGTGCCTCAGGGGGCGGAGTTACCTGTGGGCATCATCACCTCTCTGGCCGGGGGGAGTTTCTTCCTCTGGTTGCTCTTTAAGAAAAGAGAAGGGTTGTGGTATGCCGAGGGCTGACACAAGGGGGGAGATCGGAATTAGGGTGGAAGGGCTAAGGTTCTCTAGGGGTGCCTTCTCCCTGGAGGTGCCCTGGCTGGAGGTATCTCCAGGTGAGAAGGTGGCCATTATGGGTGAGAACGGTTCCGGCAAGACCACCCTGCTCACCCT
>QMPS01000145.1 GCA_003648675.1 Aquificota bacterium | reverse complement strand
TGGTGGGTAGAAAAGTACCTATGCACCCCCTCAGCCGCCCGTGTTTCTTCAAGGAGACAAAGACCCCTGCCTTTTTGCGCATCTCAGGGATCATCTCCCGAGGAGGGGGAGGATCTACCACCACTCCCCTCTTCACATACTCCTCTATGGTCCTCCTGGCCAAAGAGACTAAAGGATGCTCCTTATCCATCACATATCCCTTTCCACTATAAACCGAGCCATAGCTATAAGATATTCCCGCTCCAGCCCATCTTCAAAAACTTCCAGATATTCTATAGCCCGAGCAGCGTGTTCCCTAGCCCGTTCCCGGGCCTGCTCCACTCCTCTATACTTCTCCACCACCTCCCTCACCTGGACAAAAAGTTGAGGCTTGAACTCATCGGCCAGGAGGGCATCCCTCACCTTCTTCTTCTCCTCACGAGTAGACCTCTCCAGAGCCAAAAGGATAGGCAGAGTGAGCTTCCCCTCCTTCAGGTCATTGCCCAAAGGTTTTCCGGTCTTCTCAGGGTTACCCACCACGTCCAAACAGTCATCTACGATCTGAAAGGCGTAGCCTATCTCTTGGCCGTACCTTTTTAGAGCTTCCCTCCTCGCTCCCTCCTCGCCCGATATGAGCGCACCCACCTCACAGCAGGCAGAGATGAGAGCCGCCGTTTTGCCGAAAATGATGCTGTAATAGTCCTCCACCGTGGTACCCACGTCAAAGCTCTTGAGGAGCTGGAGAATCTCCCCTTCAGCCAAATGCATACAGGCCTGGGCCATGACCTGGAGGGACTGAGAATCCAGATTCTGGACCATCATCTGGAAAGCCCTAGCCAGCAAAAAATCCCCAACCAACACCGAGGCCTCATTGCCCCAAATATTATTGGCAGAGGCCCTCCCCCTCCGAGTGTCCGACTCATCCACCACATCATCATGGAGAAGGGTAGCCGTATGAATATACTCGGCCACACAGGCCGCCACATGGGCCTTGGGCCCCCGGTAGCCACACAGGGCTGCTGAAGCTATAACCAGCAGGGGCCTGAATCTCTTACCTCCGCTCTCAAAGATATAACTGGAGAGTTCGGGGATCACCTTGATGGTGGAATGGATGTTGCCGTTTATAATCTCCTCGGCGGCAGCCAAATCATCCCTGTAATAGGCCAGTATCTCCTTCAAGGCCCCTCCACCCCTCTCGCTCCATTGTGATATTGGAGTAACAAGCTTATATCTAAAAGGCGGAACTTATCCAAGGAGGTGACGGTGACAAAGATGGTAAAAAGAGCATACCTCGTAGCAGCGATTATCCTCCTCACTGTGATCTCCCCTCTATACGGTGAGACCTTGAAAGCAGTGGCCACCATTTACCCCCTGGCTTCCATAGTAGCCTCAGTAGGAGGAGAAAGGGTAAAAGTGAAAACCTTGGTACCCCCCGGGGCCTCTCCCCACGACTACGAGCTAAGGCCTTCGGATCTGGCGGAGATACGAAAAGCCTCTCTCCTGGCCATGGTGGGAGCTCACCTAGACCAGTGGCTGGACAAGGCACTGAAGAAGGAGAAAAAAGCTGTCTTCATCCTGACCCAGGGCCTGGTACTGGAAGAGGGCAACCCCCATGTGTGGTTGGACCCCATTTTGGTGGAAAAGAGGATTCCCGCCCTGGTGGACGTTCTGTCCAGGCTGGATCCCGAAGGCGCCGCTTACTACGAGGCTCGGGGAAAGGCTTTCATGGAAGAATTGGAAGCCCTGACCAAACGCATTAGAAAACTCCTGGCTCCTCTACCCTGTCGTGAATACCTGGCCCAGCACGGGGCATGGCTCTACTTTGGGGAACGCTTCGGCCTTACCTGCTTAGGAGTGGTGGAGGAGGTGCCTGGCCGGGAGCCCGGGCCACGAAGGTTTATGGAGCTGGTGAAGCTGGCCAGAAGTCATCCCCGAGTCCTTCTCTTCACCGATAAAGGCGAAAACCCCCGCATCATGGAGGTCCTGGCTCGAGACGGAGGAGGGATTCTGGTCCAGATGGACCCCCTGGGTGATCCCAGGGACCCCGTCAGAAGGAGTCTTGTCGACCTCCTCTTCTACAACACCTGGAGGATAGTCCATGCCTGTTCCCGCCATTGAACTGAAAGGAGTGACCGTGACCCTCAATGGACGCACCGTCCTGGATAGGATCACCATGAAAATAGAACAAGGGGAATACTGGGGCATTATAGGACCCAATGGGGGAGGTAAAACCACTCTCTTGAAGACTATCCTTGGTCTCATCCCACCCCAGAAGGGGAAAGTCAGTGTTCTGGGACTGCCTCCCCGGCGAGCCGTGAAAAAGGGCTGGCTGGGCTACCTACCTCAACGCATGATGGGCAGAACCTTCCCAATATCCGCACTGGAAGTGGTGATGCTGGGGGAGTGTCAGAGGAACAACTTCTTCAAACCCTTCCACAATAAGGAAAAGGAAGAAGCTTTATACGCCTTAGAACTGGTGGGACTTGCTGACAAGGCCCACCATCCCTTCCCCCACCTGTCGGGCGGGGAGCAACAGAGGGTCCTAATTGCCATGGCCTTAGCTTCCCGGCCCCGCATTCTCCTTCTAGACGAACCCAATACGGGAGTGGATGTGGTGGCCCAGGAAGGACTGTACCAAGTGCTCAAAAGGCTCAAAGAGGAACTCTCCCTCACCATCATAATGGTCACCCACGACGTAGGGGTCATATCCCACTTTGTGGACCGCATTGCCTGCCTCAACATCACCCTCCACTTCAGTGGGGACCCCTGGGGAGCCATGGACTGCAACCTCCTGGAAAAACTATACGGAGAGCCCGTGGAGGTCTTTGTCCACCACCCCCAGTGCCAGGGCTGCCACGTTCTCAGGAGCCTCAAAGGCCATGATGACTAACATTCCTCCCTTCCTCTACCACGCTTTCATGGCCGCTCTCTTCCTGGCCCTTCTCCTCTCCCTTCTCTCCTTTTTCGTGGTGGTCCACAACTGGGCCTTCTTAGGAGTGGGCATTTCCCACGCCGCCTTTGGGGGTGTAGCCCTGGGCTTCCTACTGGGAGTCTCACCCGACATACCCGCCCTCATCTTTGCCGTTGCGGCTGCAATGATCATAGGCCTGGTAAAGAGACGATGGGGTCTCCACGAAGACACAGCCATAGGCATCCTTTTCTCCACAGCCATGGGAATAGGGGTGATCCTGTTCTCCTTCTCCAAGGGTTACACCTCTGACGCCTTCAGCTACCTCTTTGGCAACATTCTCACCATCACCCAGGGAGATCTATGGCTTATTGGAGGCGTAACCCTCCTCACCTACCTCTTCATAGGCCTTTTCCTGAAGGGCCTTATCCTCATGGCCATCAACGAAGACCTGGCCTATGTGAGGGGTATACCCACGGCCTTCCTCTACTACTCCCTTCTCCTCCTTCTAGCTCTGGCCGTGGTCCTGGCCATCAAACTGGTAGGGGTTATTCTGGTGACGGCGCTGGTGGTAGTCCCCGCCTCGGTGGCCATGCGCATGTCCACCAGTTACAGGAAGATTATCCTCATATCCCTAGTGGTAGGACTCGCGGTGAACCTGGTGGGACTAGCAGTATCCTACGCCTTGGACTTACCCCCGGGAGCCACCATGGCTGTCACGGCGGGAAGTCTTTTCTCCCTCTCCCTCATTCTACCACGTCCATCTTGACCCCAGGGGGAAGGGAAGAGAGAAACACCCGACCGTACCCTTTGTCCAACACTCGAGAGTCAAGAAGGTAGACAACCCCCCTGTCCTCCTTGGTCCTAATGAGGCGCCCAAAACCCTGTCGGAAAACGAGAACCGCCTCGGGCAGGAGATAGTCTGTGAAGGGGTCCTTTCCCTGCTCCTGGTACCAGCGGGAACGGGCAGCCACCAAAGGATCCTGGGGCGACTTGAAGGGAAGCTTCACTAACACCAGGGTCTTGAGACACTCTCCCGGAAGGTCTATGCCCTCCCAGAAGCTCTCCACCCCCACCAACAC
>QMPS01000144.1 GCA_003648675.1 Aquificota bacterium | reverse complement strand
CTCCTGGAGGGCCTCGTATTCCCTACGCCCCTTCTCCGTGATGATCACCCTGATCCTTCGCCGATCCTGAGGATCCCGCTCCTTTTTTATCAGCCCCCTCCCCTCTAAGCGATTGGTAACCTGGGTGAGTTTGCTGGGCCTTATGGGGCTCAGGTCGTCAAATAGTTCCTTGATGGAGACCTCTTCCACCCCTCCCTCCACCATCTTCCCCAGAATCACCACCTCCACATCCGTCAGATCGGAGGCCAAGGAAAAGAGCTTTCGGAAAGCAGGCCTCACCCTCCTCATGCCAGTGAAAATGGCCTCCAGACTGTCCTCTTTCAAAGCTCCCTCCCCAAAAGATTTAGAAAAAGATCTTACCTGTCCTTCCCTCCTTTCTTCAAGAAGAAGCCCCCATTGACAAGGTCCACCACAATCAAATACCTATCCCTCGGGAGATTCGGAGGATGCATAGGGAGAAAAGGGAAGGGGGCGCCACCATAGACGCAGCCCTCATGAAAAAGCTGATAGACACTGCCACCAAAAGAGAACCCGCCGATCTAGTTCTCAAAGAGGCCCAGGTCCTAGACGTTTTCTCAGGTAAGATCGAGCGGAAGGATGTAGCCATCAAGGACGGCTACGTAGCCGCTTTAGGACTGGATTTCCCTGCCCAGGAGACCATTGATCTCAAGGGGGCCTACCTCATACCCGGATACATAGATGCCCATATACATCTGGAGTCCAGTCTGGTTTCTCCAGCCCAGTTCTGCAAGGTCACCTTGGCCAGGGGCACCACTGCCCTCATAGCCGATCCCCACGAGATAGCCAACGTCCTGGGAGTGGAAGGGGTGGAGTATATGCTCCGCATCACCCAAAACCTGCCCCTGGACATCTTCTTCACAGCACCTTCCTGTGTTCCTGCCTCGCCTCTGGAGACCTCGGGAGCCGTTCTGGGAGCCAAGGAACTGGAGCCCCTTCTGGACCATCCCCGAGTGGTGGGCCTGGGAGAGGTGATGAATTTCCCAGGGGTCATCAACGGAGACACCCAACTCCTGGAAAAGATCCAATTGGCCTTAAGCAAAGGCAAAAAGGTGGACGGCCATGCCCCGGGCGTCACAGGAGAAGCCCTATCGGCTTACGTGGCTCCCGGCATCACATCAGACCATGAATGTGTTCACCTGAAAGAAGCTGAAGAGAAGCTGAAAAGGGGCATGTATATCATGATTCGAGAGGGCTCCACGGCCAAGAACATGTCGGCCCTCATCCCCTTGGTTCGAGCCTTCGGGGTGTCCCGGTTCATGCTGGTCACCGACGACCGTCATCCCCAGGACCTCCTAGAGGAAGGACACATGGATTTCCTCCTGAGAAAGGCTGTCTATATGGGTATAGCTCCCAACTTGGCGGTACGCATGGCCACCTTCAACCCAGCCTTCTATTTCAACCTCAGACGCCGAGGAGCCATAGCTCCAGGCTATATGGCGGATATGGTGGTGGTTAAGGACCTCCGGGACTTCTTTCCCATGTGGGTCTTCAAAGGCGGTCGGATGATGGCCCAGGATGGCACCCTCCTGGAAAATATAGACACCTCTCTGCCCGAACCTCCGCCGCCCTCCTTCCACATCAAGCTCCCTCCTCAGCCCTTCCGCATTCCCGCCCGGGGTAAGAAGGCCAGAATCATTGTGGTCATCCCCAACCAGATCGTCACCGAAATGGAGGAGGCAGAACCCACCGTCAAGGATGGAGAAGTGATAGCCGATCCTGCCCGGGATCTGCTGAAAGTAGCCGTGGTGGAACGTCACAGGGCTACGGGCAACGTGGGTGTGGGGCTCATCAAAGGTTTCGGTTTGCAAAAAGGAGCCCTGGCCTCCAGCGTGGCCCACGACTCCCACAACGTAGTGGTGGTAGGCACCTCCGATGAAGAGATGCTCCTGGCAGTAAAGAAGGTGGAAGACATGGGAGGAGGATTGGTGGTGGTCAAGGGCCAAGAGACCCTGGCTGCCCTGCCCCTGCCCCTGGCGGGTCTAGTCTCCCTGGACCCTGTGGAAGTGGTAGCACGGAAGGTCCAAGAACTCCACAGGGCTGCCCTTCAGTTAGGCTGCGCCTTGGACAACCCCTTCATGGCCCTATCCTTCCTGGCCCTCCCTGTCATACCCAAACTGAAAATCACCGACCTAGGTCTGGTGGATGTGGAAAAATTTAGGGTGGTGGACCTCTTCTTAGAGTGAACCCAACTTACTGGCAGAACTTCTCCAATCCCTGCCTCGCATCTACCCTCAAGTGCCGGAGCACCAAGCCCTTCTGGGTATGGGTAATGGTGATATCCAGCCCCAGGGCCTTGTTCTGGGGATAACACAAGACTGCGTAAAACCTCTCGTAGCCCGGATCCTGGGGGTAACACTTGTAGGCAATGAGATTCATGGTCCTGGGAGGACCATAACTCGACACATAGTCCACCATCTTTTTAAAGTCCTGGGCCTTGGACTGGATGGCTTCCACGGAAGATCTGAGAACGGCCTGACTCTCCCCCTTGACCAGATGCTCCACCACCTGAGCGAAGAACTGCTCGGCCCCCTTGCTGGGCCCTTTGGTGCACTCATAGGCCATGGCCGTGGAGGCCATAAATACAAAAGCCAACCATGCAACTACCATCGTCCTTTTCATAGCCCCTCCCAACAAGGATTGATGAAAGTTCTACCTCTCAACACTTATCTAATCACAATTTTACCCCGAAAATCAAAAGCCTCGCCTTTAAACTCTCTCGATCCAGGAGTCATCCTCTATACTCGCCTTTCCTCCTTTGCAAGAGGAGCATGATAGAAATATATCCTCAACAATTCTAAGTCTTTTAAGTGCTCATCTGCCTTTATTATGTCACAGACAAGATTTACAACGTGCTCCGCTTTAGGAAAACCTCCCCAGATATCTCTTCAGTTTAGTGATTACAAAGCCCCCATCAAGGAGAATGACGTAACGGGAGGGATAAGCTAAAAGACACCACTCAATAAAAAAGCCGTGCCGCTCGTGGCGCCATGGCACACCTGGATCAGAGACGAACGGCACGGCCATTTTCATCACACCATTAATCTGTTCACCTGAACAACCGTATGTCAAGTAACTTGGCCAACAACTGACAAAGTTCTTCTCTACCGCCGCACAGTGATGGGTAGGCGCTTCTCCAGTTCCTCCACCAGCCTGCCGTGGACCTCTTCCACCTCCTCATCGGTGAGGGTCCTATCGTCAGCCCTGTAGAGGAGGGAGTAGGTGAGACTCCTCTTGCCCTCTTCGATGGGAGGTCCGGTGTAGAGGTCTATGAGGCGGATCTCCCGAAGGAGCCCAGGGGCCAGTTCTTCCATGGTGGTCAGAATCTTGGCGTGGGTGAGGGAGTAAGGGGCTATCATAGAAAGGTCCCTGGTGGTGCCGGGGAACCGGGGCAGAGGCTCGAAGACCACCTCTCTATCCCCCGCCAGGACCTCCAGAGAGAACTCGGCCACGTAGCAGCGGCTGGAGAAACGATACTGACGGGCCAGTCGGGGGTGGACCTCTCCTATATAACCCAGCTCTTCACCGTCTAGGAGCAAGCGGGCAGCCCTGCCGGGATGGAGAAAGGGTTCGTCACAAGACTCAAGGGTGAGGGCTCCCCCCTTCATACGCCTGGCCAGTTCTTCCACCACCCCCTTGACGTAGAAGAAATCGTAGTCTCTGCCCCTGTCGTCCCAGGAAGCCCCCCTCCTGCCCATGGCCAGGACGGCACCGTGGAGCCTCTCCTGGAATCCATTATCACCTTTAAAGAAGACACGACCCACCTCGAAGAAGGCCATGTCCTTCACCTGGACCTTCTCATTGACCTGAGCTGTGGCCAGCAACCCAGGCAGGAGAGTGGTCCGCATAACGGACATCTCCTCGCTCAGAGGATTGATTATGGTGACGGGATTAGCCCTAGGGTCTTGGGAGTCAAGGCCAAGACCCTCCAGAGAAGGGGGATCTATGAAGCT
>QMPS01000143.1 GCA_003648675.1 Aquificota bacterium | reverse complement strand
CCCTGTCCAAAATGAATCCGAGTCGGTATGTGGTAGCTCCACACCTTCATCAGTTCAGATAATCCTCCAGTCTCCTAGCTACAGCAATCTTCTTCAGTTTGTCCAGAGCCCTGGCCTCCAACTGTCTCACCCTCTCTCGACTTATGCCTAGCATTTTGCCCACTTCTTCCAGGGTCATGGGTTTTTCCGTGTCTAGACCGAATCGGCACCGTAGGATGAGGGCCTCCCTGGGCTTTAGCTCCTTGAGGAGGTCCTGGATCTGGGTGGAGAGGGACCACTTGAGCATCTGTTCTTCGGTGCTGGGCATTTTCTCCTCTTCCATGAGGTCCAAGAAGGTGGTGTCTTCGTCTTCATCTCGGTTGATGGGGGACTCCAGTGAAAGGTGGATCCGGGCTACCCTCAGGATGTCCTCTATGTCGTTGGCGTCCATGTGGAGCTCCTCTGCCAGCTCTTCGGTGGTGGGTTCCCGGCCTAACTTCTGGGAGAGTTCTTCGAACTTGTTGCGGATCCTTAGGAGGACTCCTGCCTGTTTCAGGGGAAGCCTCACTGCTCCCGATTGCTCCGCCAGGGCCTGCATGATAGCTTGTTTTATCCACCATACAGCGTAGGAGATGAACTTCACTCCCCTTTCGGGATCGAAGCGCTTGGCTGCTTGGATGAGGCCTAGGTTCCCTTCATTTATGAGATCCATGATGGGGATGCCGTATCCCCGGTATTTGCTTGCTACGGAGACCACGAAGCGTAGGTTGGATTCGATGAGCTTCTTTAAAGCTTCTCTGTCTCCCTCCTGGGCTTTCCTAGCCAGTTCTATCTCCTCTTCTCGGGAGAGGACAGGGTACTTGCTAATTCTCTTGAGATAGCTGCTAAGAGCTTCTTCGGGAGTTACTTTAAACTCCTCTATCAGCTCCAAAGGGTCTTCTGGAGTCTGAATCTCTTCTTCCTCTAAAACAACCGAGGGGAGGGCAGAAGGGGAGATCTCCTCTTTCTCCTCTTCTGCCTTCCGCTTTTTCTCCCTTTCCTTGGGAGTATCTTTGGAGGATTTTGTCATCTTTTAAACCACCTCGGCTTCTAACACTTCCTCTTCCAGCATCTCCTGGGGTTTGAAGCGAATTTGCCCTTCTTCCATCTCTACTACCACTTTGTGTCCGGGCCTCACTTCGCCCTTGAGGATGAGTTGGGCCAGAGGGTTTTCTATGTATTTTTGTACGGCTCGCCTTAAAGGCCTGGCACCATACTGGGGATCAAAACCCACCTCCACAAGGAACTCTTTTACCGCTTGGGTGAGCTCTATGTCAATCTTCCGATCTGCTAAGCGCTTCCTGAGCCTGTCGATGAGGAGGTCCACAATGGCCTTCATGTGCTCCTTGCCTAAAGAGTGGAAGACGATTATCTCGTCTATCCTGTTCAAGAACTCGGGCCTGAAGTGGCGCTGGAGTTCTTGGAGGACCCTTTCTTTCATGCTTTGATACTCTAACTCGTACTCAGCGGTGCCGTAAGGAGCCCTGGGGGCCGTGATGTACTCGCTGCCCACGTTGGAGGTCATAATGATCACCGTGTTCTTGAAGGAGACCACGTTCCCTTTGGAGTCGGTGAGACGCCCATCTTCCAGGATCTGGAGGAGGATGTTGAAGACCTCGGGGTGGGCCTTCTCGATTTCATCCAGAAGGACTACGGAGTAAGGGCGTCTGCGCACCGCTTCCGTGAGCTGGCCGCCCTCTTCATAGCCCACGTAGCCCGGAGGGGCACCGATGAGTCTCGCTACAGAGTGGCGCTCCATGTACTCGCTCATGTCTAGGCGGACCATAGCGTTCTCGTCGTCGAAAAGGAATTCGGCCAAAGCACGGGCCAGCTCTGTCTTACCCACGCCTGTGGGACCCAGGAAGAGGAAGGATGCCAGAGGCCTGTTGGGATCTGCCAAGCCTGCTCTGGCTCTACGGATAGCCTCGGACACGGCTTGGACAGCCACATCCTGGCCCACCACCCTTTTATGAAGGGCCTTCTCCATGTGGAGGAGCTTTTCTGCCTCCTCCTGGAGGAGCTTGCTCACGGGGATGCCCGTCCATTTGGAGACGATCTCGGCGATGTCCTCTTCGTCTACTTCCTCCTTGAGCATGGAACGGTTGCTCTGTACCTCTTTGAGCCTTTGGGTTTGCTCCTCTAGCTCTTTCTGGAGTCGCACCAGGGTGTCGTACTTGAGACGGGCAGCCTTCTCCAGGTCGCCGGCCCTCTCGGCTCGCTCCAGATCTAACCGAGCCTGGTCTATCTCCTCCTTGATCTGGCGGATCTTCTGGATCACATCTTTTTCTGCCAGCCACTGGGCTTTAAGCTCTTCGTATTTCTCTTTCAGCTTGGCGATCTCCTCTTCGATTTTACGGAGCCGCTCCTTGGCGGCGGGGTTGTCTTCCCGCTTCACCACCTGGCGCTCGATCTCCAGCTGACGGATCTTCCTGTCCAGCTCGTCCAGCTCGGCGGGCATGGAATCTATCTCCATGCGGAGCTTGGCGGCGGCTTCGTCGATTAGATCGATGGCCTTGTCGGGCAGTCTCCTGTCGGGCAGGTACCTGTGGGACAGGTAGGCTGCCGCCACCAGGGCCGAGTCAGAGATCTTGACGCCGTGGTGGATCTCGTACTTCTCCTTGATGCCCCTGAGGATGGAGATGGTATCCTCCACGCTGGGTTCCGTCACCAACACGGGCTGGAACCGGCGCTCAAGGGCGGGGTCCTTTTCGATGTACTTCCTGTACTCGTCTATGGTGGTGGCGCCGATACAGTGGAGCTCACCCCTGGCCAAGGCAGGTTTCAACAGGTTGGAGGCGTCCATGGCGCCCTCGGCGGCTCCTGCTCCCACTACGGTGTGGATCTCGTCGATGAAGAGGATGATGCGCCCTTCCGACTCTTGGATCTCCTTGAGAACGGCTTTTAGCCTGTCCTCGAACTCGCCTCTATATTTGGCACCGGCGATGAGGGCGCCCATGTCTAGGGCCAGGATGGACTTGTCCTGCAGGGTGGTGGGCACATCCCCCGAGGCAATACGCTGGGCCAGCCCTTCCACTATGGCCGTCTTACCCACACCGGCGTCTCCGATGAGGCAGGGATTGTTCTTCCGGCGGCGGCACAGGATCTGGATTACCCTTCGGATCTCCTCGTCTCTCCCAATGACGGGGTCCAGCTTACCCTTTCGGGCCAGCTCCGTGAGATCGGTGCAGTAACGCCTCAGGGCTTGGTACTTTTCCTCCGGAGTTTGGTCTGTCACCCGGTGGGGACCCCTCACCTCTTGGAGGGCCTTCATGAAGGTCTCCCGGTTCACGCCCTGGGAGACCAGGATGTCGTGGACGTAGGAATCTTTCTCTTCCAAAATGGCTAGGAGAAGGTGCTCGGTGCTCACATACTCGTCTTTCAGCTCCTCAGCCTCTTTCATGGCCCTGTCCAGGACCTTCTTCAGCCGAGGAGACAGATATACTTCGCCAGTGCCCTCCACCCTGGGGTACTTCTGGAGGGCGTCCAGGGCTTGTTTAGACAATAGGCCCACATCCAACCCCAGCTTCTGGAGGATGGGCACTACAATGCCTTCCTTCTGCTCGAGGAGTGCATAAAAGAGGTGCTCGGGTTCCATCTGCTGGTGGCCGTACTCCTGGGCTAGGGAGTAAGCCCTTCTCACGGCCTCCTGAGCCTTCACCGTGAGTTTTTCTATGTTTAACATGGTTCTCCTCCTTTAAGGGTTTTCCTTTCGGATATCTTCAATAATTCACTCAAAAAATCTGCTCATAGCATGCTAAAATATCGGTTACGAGCGGTCAAAAGTCAAGAGGGAATTTCCTATGAGACGGGTGGGGAAAGTGATGTTTTCGAGAGCCAATAGACATCTTAGCCATTTTTGTGGTGGGGGGAGGGAAACGTTCCGTGGGCTTTTCGGGCTACTTTTCCCCTTCTGCCACCTTCAGGATTCGATGCTCCGGATGAAGGGGAGGAGAAGCT
>QMPS01000142.1 GCA_003648675.1 Aquificota bacterium | reverse complement strand
GTTCTATCCCCCCTCATCATGGCTGCCCCAGCTTCTGGAAAATATGATCCACGTCTTCCTCCCCCCCTTCCCCCGCGCGGAATTCGGGGCCCTCATTCCCAAAGGAGACCACATCACCGTCATCCTGGCCGGGTGGAACATCACCACCAACGAGATGGAGGCCTTCCTCTCCCTCCCCAGGGTCAGAAAACTCCTTCCCCCCAAGGGACACTCAGACTTCTTCAAGGGCAGGTTTCCCACAGGCTTGGCCAAAAGATTCCACGGCCACAGGTACCTACTGGTAGGCGACGCTTCAGGCTTGGTAAGGCCCTTCAAGGGCAAAGGAATAAACACCGCCATCGTCACCGGAAAATCGGCAGCCCTCACCCTCATGAACCATGGACCATCCCAAGAGGCCTCCCAACACTACCGTGACATGTGCAAGGACCTGATGGAGGACATGATCTACGGCAGACTAGCCAGGACTCTTGCCAGCCTAACCCGCCGCTACTCCTCCCTGGATCCCATCATTCGAGAGGCCAAAAGAAACGAAAGCCTGAAAGAGGCCCTCTTCTTCTGCGTTTCAGGCCACGCCCCTTACAAGAAGATTCTAAGAAACAAGGCTAATCTAAAAGTTCTTCCCCACCTTATCCCTCGCCTTCTAGGCTCCATCCACCTTCGCCTCCATTAAAACTATAAGGCGGGAAGGCGGGGCTCTGTCGAGCCCCGCCCCTTGAACATTACTCCACTACGCTGCACTTTTTGGTAATCCGCGTGTTGGTATAGTTCTTCTTTGTCAGAGTATCGTAGAAGGTAATACTGATTTTCAGTCCCCCCGACTTCCTGACGAGATAGATTCCAGAGAAGTGGTTGGGGGTCGCGCTTCCCCAATCCTTAGGATTGACGGCAGGCACGCTGAAACGCAGAGTCACATTCTTATTGGTCAAAACATCGAAAAACTCAACCTTTCCACCGGCCCTACCACTCATCGCCGTTCCGCTGTTGTAGATATTTATGCCAATACGGTCCACCAACAGGTAGCCCTTACTCTCCACCTCCCTCTCACAGCTGCAGCCACAGTTCACCCAAACAGCAGGCACCAAATTGGCCCCCCTCAAAGAA
Organism: Aquificota bacterium; assembly: GCA_003648675.1. Lineage (GTDB taxonomy): Bacteria > Thermosulfidibacterota > Thermosulfidibacteria > Thermosulfidibacterales > B14-G1 > B14-G1. Next base: position 2,876 of record QMPS01000142.1, on the reverse strand, counting down.
ACGGGTTTAACGACCTTGATCTGCTCCAGGAGCTTGCTCCTCACCTTTGCAGGAGGACTCTGGGCGCCAACAACTCCCGAACCCACCACAAACAGGGCAAAGATTAACCAAACCACTATTTTCCTAATCATCTTCTCTCTCCCTTTCTCAAAAGTTTTCTCACAGCCAACCATATTCTTCCCCTAAAACTCTCCTCTACATGGGTTCCACCTCTCTCTAAGTCCAATATTTTAAAACTTTCTTATGATCTAACCCCCAATAGTACCCACAAAACAGGAAGAGGTTCAAAGGAAAGTTTGCTAACCTCTTAAAATATCGTAAAAAACTGGCTGGACACCAGAGAGCGCGACGACTCAAAAGCAGGACACAAACCCAAAACCGATCCGCCTCCAAAAACCTGGGATCTCAGCTGTCAGAACCGGATACTCAGAGCTTTTATAGAAAAACCTCTGGCCAGCCCAGCCCCCCAGAAATGGTCATATTCGATAAAAAACCTATCAGCCATCACAATCCTCTAGGCTGCAACTCGAGCGCTGGTCTCATATTTTACACCGTCAATCGGAAGGCATAGCCGGCTCCGTCATCCCCCAGGGGTCCAAAATCCTGTCCAGCTCTTTTGGACTAAACATCCCCATTTCCAGGCAGACCTGGCGCACGGTCTTGCCCTCCCGGACAGCCTCCTGGGCTATCTCCGCCGCCTGGTCATAGCCCACCACGGGAACCAGAGCGGTGACCAAGGCCAGGGACATCTCCACAAAAGTCCTTGCCCTCTCTTCGTCGGCCTCCATGCCTTTCACCGCCCTCTCCGTGAAAACCCTCACGGCATTGCCCAGAAAGGTGATGGACTCCAAAAGACATCTGATCATGACGGGCATCATGGCGTTGAGATCCAGATTTCCATGGGTATTGTCCACCTGGACAGTTACAGAGTTTCCCATGACCTGGGCACAGACCATCATCAAGGCCTCGTTCATCACAGGATTCACCTTACCGGGCATGATAGAGCTGCCCGGCTGGACAGGGGGAAGGAAGATCTCACCGATACCGCACCGGGGACCGCTGGAGAGCCACCGAATGTCGTTGACCACCTTCATTAGACTGGTGGTTACAGTGCTCAACTGTCCGGCCAACTCCACGGCTGCGTCCCTGGAGTGCTGGGCCTCGAAGTGGTTTTCGGCCTCTCTGAAGGGCAAGGCCAACCGCTGGGACATAGATGGAAAGAAAAGAGCGGATCTAGTGCATCTCTAGCAGCGATTATCAGGATTCCGGGAGCTAAGCAGTCTTTCAAAAGAGAGCGTGATGAAGCTTCCTCTGGGCTGCCCCCGCAAGGACAAAAAACGCTACGCGAGAGGCACAGGATCAGCCCCCGGTCAAATCCTCCAGTGTGACGGAGACAGCCCCCAGAGACTCCATCTCCTTCTCGGCCCTCTCTCCATCGCCAGGCTGCACGTTCACCGCCCTGATGGCGTCCTTCAAAAGGCAGACTTCATACCCCAGGGCCAGAGCGTCTTTCACCGTACTCAGCACACAGTAGTCCGTGGCGAGTCCACCGACGAAGAGCCGCCTCACCCCCAGTTTTCTCAACCTCTCATCCAGAGCCGTTCCCTGAAAACCAGAGTATGCCTCCTCGTCAGAGCGAGTAGCCTTAGAGATAACAATGGCGTCTTCAGGTAGATCCAAGTCCTCGGCAAACTCGGCCCCAGGGGTCCCCTGAACACAGTGAGGAGGCCAAAGTCCCCCTTGGTCCCTGAAGGAGCAGTGATCAGGCGGATGCCAGTCCCGGGTGGCAATGACGGGCAGTTCCCTCTCCCTAAAGAGACGGATGTAGACGTTCATCACAGGGACCACCTGGTCACCAAGGGGCACGGGCAAAGCACCACCAGGGAGGAAATCTCTTTGAAGGTCCACAATGACCAAGGCGTCTCCTTTTCCCAACCTAAAAGTCCTCCTCTCCATCCTTCTCCTCCTTTGGACGGAAACAGCCCAGCCTTCACCACTGAGGGAAGTGTCTTCAGTAAACCACGTCCACTCTGATATTTAACAGCTCTTCTCTCCCCCCCAAACGGCCAAAACGACCGCCTTCAACCCGGTACACTTCCCTCCGAGAAGTGTTGATCTTCCAGTAAAACCCCTTCCACCCTTCACGCTTCAGATGAAAGAGATAGGGCTTCAGCCTCTTAATCCTCCAGTTGACTCCATAGGAGAGGACATCGCCTTGGGCAACAACCTGAAGAAGCCTCAGCCTCGAAGGCCTGCGCCCGGGCTCGATCACCATGTACGCATCGGAAAAACGGAGATAGAACCGTCTGGGATGCTTGGGTTTCCCCACTACCTCCACCGTCACATCCAAGGCTTCCTTCCGTCCCCCAGGATGACCAAACTGGCCTCCTCTCACACGGTAGGCCAGCTGGCGAGAAGTGTTGACCTTCCAGAAAAACCTCTTCCATCCCCTGTGCTTCATGTGAAAGAGAAAAGGCTTTGTCTTCAGAACCCTCCAACCGCCGCAATAAGAGAGGACGTTTCCCTCGGCCACCAGTTGGAGCCTCAAACCCTTAGCGTTACAGGCCAGATATGCACTGGAAAGGTGCAGGTAGAGCCTCTTGGGCACTCGGACCTCAGAAAATCCTAAAGAATAAGACAGGAACAGTACACCCAAAACCACCAGAACAAACTTTACGGATCTTCCTGACCTTCTCATGCCCCCTATACTTTCTCCCAAGTTTAGTATCCCTTTCGAGAGGCTTTCCAGCCCCGGAGATCATTACCTATTTATTTTCTCTCAGGTATCCGGCGCAATGTCACGCACTCTGGGGGTTTACCATTGAATTTTATGGGAGTGACATTTATGAATCCAGGGAGTAGGGTATGAATCTGGC
>QMPS01000141.1 GCA_003648675.1 Aquificota bacterium | reverse complement strand
ATCATGGGAGTGCCATTTACTATGGTGGCGTTGCCGCTGGAGTTGGAGTGGCAACCCACGCAGGTGTCGTTGAGAAGGTATTCGTAGGGTCCGCTGTTGTTTACTGCGCTTCCTCCCTGGCTGTTGTGCATGGTGTGGCAGTTGGAGCAGACACCCGTTACCTTGGCCATACTGATACCTGTGAGAAAGAGGAGGAAAACCACTACCGTCAATCCCATTTCTAGGTACCTTCTCACATTCATCCTATTCACCTCCTTTCCCCTTCATCTTTTGATAAGAGCTTGTAACCTTTTTCTCACGCGAATATTACTCTCTCTCCAGGGTGGAAGCAAGGACATAAGGTGTAGGACGGCGACAAAGTTTGACACTTTAGTTAGTCTTTATATTAGGATATTAGCTGATATTAATGTCCTAATACATCTTTAGAATCTATGAATGTGGCTGGTGTTCTTGATGTATTACGTTTTTCTGATATTCACGTCGGCAGGCCACCATCAATATTAACTAGGTACGTTTTTAGAGGTGATATTGTTCTTCAGTCCCTTTTTTACAGGCTTTATAGGTGGCTCAGATTGGATGGCTTTTCTTTCGCTCTAGCTATCCTTGAAAAAAGCTCTTTGTTTCTTTATCTGAGGAGTGATGGGTAGACTTTTTCTCATAGTCTTCTGGCTCTTGATTATGCTGGCTCCGCTAACTGTTATGGCCGGCTCCATAGGATTTTCGGGGGATTGGAGATACCAGAAGTGGTCATCTGAGTTGGAAAAGTCCTGGTCTTTTAGGGAGAATTATTCTCTCAACTTCCGTAGAGAGCTTACAGATACTATGAGTCTGGCGGGCTCTGGGCGATATGCCAAACAGAGGACTCCAGATAGAACACTTCAGCAAATCAGTCCCACCCTTACTTTTAGCCTAAATAACGATCTCTTTTCTTTCAATCTGAGCGGCACTTCTAATAGGAGAATAGACTCTGATGGCCCGGATTATACTACGAACACCTGGGATGCCACTTTGTATAGCAACTGGGGAGAGAAGTGGCCTGCCATCAGACTCGCATATGGCAGATCTTACAATTATGACGATCAGCATCCACATCAGGTGGATAACAGAAGTAATCATAGAGATCTGACTTTGAACTATTCGCTGTTTATATTCGATCTGTATTACAGCTACCGTGATTCGAAAGATGAAGACTTGGTTTCCGATTCCACCACCTGGAGTTATGATCAATTTGGAAAGGTGGAGGCTAACAAAAGCCTCTTCAACAATCGCCTCTCTTTGTCAGCTTCTCAGCAGTTTTCCTATAACAGGACAGAGACCGAGACCAAGGCTCGTGGGGGCGTGGCTTTAGTGCCGGTCCCTGTGGCTATGGGATATTCTGGTGTGGACGACTCTCCAGATTCGGGTACCCTTGCCTCCAATTCTGCTTTGGTTGACGGAGATCGGTTCACTTCTGCCGGTGTGGAAATAGGAAATACCGATGATCAGAACCTGGGCTTGGAGACTGATTATAAGGAAGTGAACCTGGTTTACGTCTACACTGTGGACGATGTTACCAGTTCTTGGGTGAGCCAGTTTAAGTGGGATTTATACAAGAGCAATGACGGCAACGATTGGGATCTGGTCTCATCTTCCCTCTCTTTTAGCTACAACCATACCATGAGGCGTTTTGAGGTGAAGTTTCCCAATGTGTCTGCTAAGTATGTGAAGCTCTATGTGGCGCAGAATCCCGGATCGGGGGATGTCTATGTGACGGAGATGGAGGCCTACCACGAGATCCAGACGGGTCAGGGGAAGGTGACTACTATCAGTAGATTCAGAAGCTACCGGACGGATTTTAACCTGGGATGGAGGCCCTGGGATAAAGTCTCTCTTTCCTGCAGTTTCTCTAGAAATAGGTCCATGCCTGACCCTGGGCCAGACACAACGGACATCTCCAACTCGGGGAACATTTCCTGGAACCTCAGCAGGTATTTTTCCCCCACTTTTAGTGTAAGTGAGACCAAGAACAAGAGGGAAGGAGAAAAGGAGAATAAGGGCAGGACCTATTCTCTCACAGCCACTTCCTCTCCGTTGGCCACCCTGAATATTTCCGGAGGGGTTAGCAGAGCCGAGAGCTATGAAGGAGGGGAGAAAGAGAGCAGAAGTGACACCTACAATCTTTACCTTACGGCTCTTCTTTACCCGGATTTGAACGCTAGTCTGGACCTTGTACGCACTACTTCTAAGGACTATCGGGAGGGGGAAGAGACCCGCAGCTTCACCGGGAAGTTGACAACTACAGCCAGGCTATCCCCTAAATTGACCTTGGACGCTACCGGTGAGTATTCCAGGACCAGTGGGGAAGAGACCACTACTTCCAAAAGATTGGGTCTTTCCGCTACTTGGAGGGTTTCGGATATTCTGCTGCTGAGGACCAATCAAAGCTGGAGCTGGGAGGAAGAGAGCAACAGCTATGGTTCTTCGTACACCCTATGGATGGCGCCCACTTCCAAGATTCAGTTTAATGTTCAGTATTCTTATTCAAGTTCTGGCGGGGGGGATGAGACCCACACCTACACCACTTTCGCGAGTTGGGCTATAAGCAGCCACTTTTCCTTGAAGACCAACTACTCTTACCAAAAGGCAGGAGACAGCAAATCGTGGAACTTTGGAGTACAGCTCACGGCAAGGTTTTAAAAGATCGGGAGGTGAAAAGATGAGAAGACTTTCCCTTTTAAGCTCTTTGATATGTGTTATATTTACCCTGGGATGTGGGGGGGTGAAGTACTACGTGAAGGAAGGTGCGGAGATCAGTTATGTGAGGCGGGTGGCGGTGCTGCCTTTCCAGAACAACACCAACAACAAGCATGCTGCGGAGAGGATAAGGGATCTGGTGAGCACAGAGATATTGGCTAGGGGAACATTTGAAGTGGTGGAGAAGGGGTGCGTGGATACGGCCATCAGGGAGGAGGCTTTGGAATCTCCCACTTCCTTGGACAAAAACGTGGCCCGGCGCTTGGCCAGGGTGTTGGATGTCCAGGCCTTCCTGGCTGGTTCAGTGGATCAGTATAAGGATGCGAGGAGGGGGAGCTATTCATATCCCGTGGTCTCTTTGACTCTGAGACTCATTGACGGCCAGACGGGGACCATCCTGTGGCAGGCCAGCGGCAGCGCCAGCGGTTACAGTGCCTGGGGGAGGCTTTTGGGATTGAGTCCCAAGGATATGACCCAGGTGAGTATGGAATTGGTGGAAAGGCTCCTCTCTACGTTGAGATAGGGGGTGTGGTTTGGAATGAAGGAATGGCCGGGAAGGGCGATAAGGGCAGCCTTGTTGTTTTTGCTTCTCACCGGCACAGCTCTGGCCGGCAGGGTAGCTCTGTTGCCCTTGGCAGACCTTTCCCAGGGGGCAAACTCCGTCAATTTACCTTTGACCATGGTCCTCTTTCATGAGTTGGAGAAGAGAGGCTTCGAGATGATCTCTGAGGATGAGGTCCTTTCCTTCATGGCGCGCCACAGGATACGATGGACGGGCTACCTTGACGGTTTCGATGTTTTGGAAATGAATCGGGAGATAGGCGCCGATCTCGTCCTTCTGGGGACTGTCACCCAGTGGGGAGGGGCTGGTGACTCGGTGGGTGTGGTCCTCTATCTCGTCAAAGCCGATGGTGGCAGGCTGGTGTGGTCAAAGGCTTCGGCTTACTCTAGGCAGGATGTGAGGCGTTTGCTGGGGTTGGGCGACGCAAAAAGCATAGATGACCTTGTTCCTCGGGTACTGGACGATCTTTTGGCCACATTGCCCAATGGGGTGAGAAGGTTTGCCGGAGCTGTGCCCCTGTGTGACGTGGAAGGTGCTTTGATTGCACCCAGGTATGCCAAAGGGGGTGATGAGGTCACCTGTTCCGTGAAACTTAGGTGTATGGGTGAGGATCCCACCGTGGCTTATCTAAAGTTTGGAAGCGGCGGTTCTGTTCCTATGGAAAGGGTGGGCTCTAGGTACGT
>QMPS01000140.1 GCA_003648675.1 Aquificota bacterium | reverse complement strand
TAGAAACGATACCTCTCCTCCACAGCCTCTCTATAAGCCTCCATCACTAACTCCCGTCCCCCAAAGGCGCAGACCAACATGAGAAGGGTGGAACGGGGCAGATGAAAATTGGTTAGGAGGACGTCCACCACCTTGAAGCGATACCCCGGATAGATGAAAAGGTCCGTCCATCCCTGAAGTCTCATCAGCCGGCCTTCCTCATCAGCAGCACTCTCCAAGGCTCTGGTCACTGTAGTACCCACAGCCAAAAGCCTCCGCCCCTCCCTCCTGGCCTCCTCAACTTTAGCGGCCACTTGGGGGGAGATCTCATAATACTCTTCCTCCATCCTATGAGCCTCCACCTCCTCCACCTTAACAGGCCTAAAGGTGCCCGGCCCCACGTGAAGGGTAATAGAAAGGATCTCTATCCCTCTTCTTTTCAGAGCATCCAACACCCTAGGAGTAAAGTGAAGCCCTGCCGTGGGTGCAGCCACAGCTCCCTCTTTACTGGCAAACACCGTCTGATATCGCTCCCTATCCTCGGGGCGAGGCCGGCGGCGGATATAAGGAGGCAGAGGCACTTGACCCACCTCATCCAAGAGGCGACCCAGCCCCCCGGGACCGTGGAAACTCATGAGCCTCTCTCCCGAATGCAAAACCTCCCGGACCTCCCCCCACCAGCGCCCAGTGGCAAATAAGACCCTATCCCCCGGACGCATCCTCTTCCCTGGCCTCACCAGACAGCGCCACGTCCCATCCCCTTCCCTCCTCACCAGAAAAACCTCCACTTTCCCTCCTGTAGGCCTCTCTCCCCACAGGCGGGCGGGGATCACCCGGGTATCGTTCACCACCAAAAAGGTTCCCTCAGGCAATAGAGAAGGCAGCTCGTAAAAACGGTGGTGGGAGAAGGTGCCATCCACCCTCCGCACCACCAGCAGCCTAGACTCGTCCCTCTCAGGGAGAGGCTCCTGGGCTATGAGCTCCTGGGGCAGATGATAGTCGAAAAGGGAAACCTTCAACCTAGTCCAGGATCTCCCTAACAAACTCCCTCAATGCCGGAGCCAGATCCTCCCGAAGCATGGCGTAATGGACAACGGCTTTGAGGTAGCCCAGCTTCTCACCACAATCCAGATAGGTTCCGGGGAAAAGGTATCCGTAAACAGGACCATCCTGAAGGAGTCGGGATAGAGCATCGGTAAGGTGAATCTCCCCAGTAGGACCGGGTTTGGTCTCCTCTATATAACCAAAGATCTCGGGGGGGAGAATATAGCGACCGATAATGGCCCAATTGGAGGGGGCCACCTCCAGGCTGGGCTTCTCCACCATGTTGTTGATCTCCACCACACCGCCGTCCAGGAGCTTACCTCCCACTATACCGTAACGGGTCACCTGCTCTCTGGGTACTTCCCTCAGGGCTATGACAGGACGGCCGTATTTCTCGTAAATCTCCAGCATCCTAGCCAAGGTGGGCTTCTCCACGTCGTGGATTACATCGTCTCCCAGCAGCACGGCAAAAGGCTCATTTCCCACAGCCTCCCTGGCACAAAGGATGGCATGCCCCAATCCCAGAGGCTCCTTCTGACGCACATAAACAGTATCCGCCATGGTAGCGATACGCCTCACCTCCCTAAGGAGAGACTCCTTGCCCTGAGACTTGAGAACCAGCTCCAGTTCAAAAGAGATATCAAAGTGATCCTCAATAGCCCTCTTGGCCCGACCCGTCACCATTATAATGGTCCTGACGTTGGAAGCCAGACACTCTTCCACCACATACTGGATGATAGGTTTGTCCACCAATGGAAGCATCTCTTTGGGCATGGCCTTGGTGGCTGGCAGAAACCTAGTACCCCAACCCGCTACAGGAAAGACAGCCTTTCTCACTTTCATAATCAACCTCCAGACCCTTTTTCTTCTTCTATCTCAAGAGGGTACCGCCTGGAACCCAGCTCCAGGTAGTATCGGCCTTCCTCCTCCACCAGATACCTCATCAACTGCCAATAAGCAGAAAGGGTGAGGAGGGCTTCGAATTTCCCTCCCCTTATCTTGCAATAGACCCTGTTATCAGGAGCTATCCTCAAGGTGGATAGATCCAGCACCTCTTGGGTACCATCATTGATGATGGCCTTTAAACGCATCTCCCCGTCTTTAAGCTCCTCCCTCAAAGCTTCCACATAAAAAGGAGTGCCCTCCATATCTACTCCCAGCTTCTGCCACTGGTTCCTCACCCACACTCCCTCCTCGTCCCTATCCATGAGGGATAAAAAGTACCTCTTTACCAGGGGATGGCTCACCTCCTGACCTTTCCACAAGAGTCGTCCTTCCTCGTCTACTTTAAAGTCCTTCCGATCCTTCTCTTCCATCCGCTCCCTCGGCTGCACAAGTTCCCCTTTTTGCTTAAAGGGGTTTTCCACACCAATACAATAACACCCCTGGAGCCAGTAGGAAAGCCCAGTGGGGAGTCATGACCAGAACTACTAGGAAAACAAAGTAGTCCCCTATCCAGCACCTTGACAAAATCTCCCTTTAAACCGATAAAAAAGCTCTGAGGAGCCGGCGTAGCTCAGTCGGTAGAGCAGCTGATTCGTAATCAGCAGGTCAGCGGTTCAAGTCCGCTCGCCGGCTCCAGTTAATGCACGCCTGGTGGCCTTTCTTAAAAACGGGGGAGGGAGATCCATGCCTGAAGAGATTAGCGTACTAGAGATCACCTGCAGGGAGTGTGGACAGAAGGGAAAATTGGAGGAGAAAGAGGGATACGAGATCGAGTTCTCCGGCATCGGCGGCGACTGCGGCGACGACTCCCGAGTCTACTTTTACGGGTTCAGAATTCTAGAGGGCGAATTCGAAGTGGCCCATAAAAACCCCCACCTCTACGACCACACCATCACCTGCAAAAAGTGTGGCTCCACAAAGATGGCCAGAAATAAGGGGGAAATGAGCTAAACAAAAGGTTCTCAGTGAAAGGACTATAATGAAGAAGAAAGGAAAAAAAGAGAAGTCTATTTCCAAACCCAGGAGGGACTCCCCCACCTTAGACCTGCCCCTGTGTCCTGCCTTGGTGGCCGTTGTGGAGAAAGAGATGATTAAAGGGACAGACCCGGCATCCCTCCCGGAAAAGGACAACCACACTAAGAACGGAGAGCCATCCACCTAATTGCAATAAAGAACCGCCAATGCTTTAATCCCCCGGAACTCGAAGGGACCTGAAAAAGGTCTCTCTTTGCCACGTTGAAACACGCGAGGAGGTGAACTTGTGGCCATTCGAGAGATGTTCGACTCCATTGCCCATCGCTACGATCTGCTTAATCGCCTCCTGAGTGCTGGCAGGGACGTATCCTGGAGGCGATTCGCCGTAAGAAGGCTCCTATCAGATAGAAACGGCCTCTACCTGGACGTAGCCACGGGCACGGCCGACGTAGCCCTGGAGATAGTCCAGCAAGCCCCCTCTTGCCAAGTGGTGGGACTAGACTTCGCTGAAAGGATGCTAGAGCTGGCAAAACCCAAAATCGCCGGACAGCCCATCGAGCTGATAAGGGGTGACGCTTTAGCCATGCCTTTTCCAGACAGCACTTTCCATGGCTCCATTGTGGCTTACGGCGTGAGAAACTTCCCTGACCGACTACAGGGGCTGAAGGAGATGGCTAGGGTGGTGAAACCTGGAGGGCGGGTGGTGGTTTTGGAGTTCTCCACACCCTCAGGTCTTCTGGGAGACGCCTACCGCCTATACTTCCATCACTTCCTGCCCCGCATCGGTGGACTCATATCGGGTAACCGAGAGGCCTACAGCTACCTCCACCAGTCAGTGGAAGCTTTCCCTCCCCCTCAAATCTTCTGCGACATGATGATTCAGGCTGGGCTTGCCAGGATACGCTGCCTTCCGCTAACCTTTGGCATCACCATATGTTACGTGGGAGAAAAGCCATGGCCTACAGAGATTTGAGGGACTACATGTCCAAACTGGAGAAGTTGGGGGAGCTGGCGCGCATTAAGGTGCCCGTGGACCCCAACCTGGAGATCACCGAAATCGCCGATAGGGTAGTTAAAAAGGG
>QMPS01000139.1 GCA_003648675.1 Aquificota bacterium | reverse complement strand
TGCACCCATCACCGCCATGCTGGTGACGGCCTCTCAGACTTCCCTTTACGCCCTCTTCAGGACAACCCTCACCCTCTACAGCATTAGCGTTGATGCCCGCACTGTGGGGTGGATTGTTATAATAATTGGGCTCCTTTCCATGTTTATAGGAGTCACCATGGCCATACCTCAGCACGATGTGAAGAGGCTTATGGCATATCACGCCATCTCGCAGACGGGCTACATGCTCCTTGGCGTGGGTGTGGGGATAGCCTCTTTGGGAACAGCAGCAATAAATACATACGGTCTCAAAGCCATGGAAGGTGGGATATTCCACATAATAAACCATGCAATGTACAAAGGGCTCCTCTTCTTGACCGCTGGTGCACTCTTCTATGCCACAGGAACTAGAGACCTAAACAAGATGGGAGGTCTTGCCAGGAGAATGCCTGTTACAACCATCTGCTTTATGATTGGAGCTCTAGCTATTGCAGGCATCCCCCCGTTCAATGGCTACGCGTCAAAGCTTCTCATATATGAGAGCGTATACGAGTTCAACCCCTATCTCGCGATAATCGCCATGCTTGTATCCATACTCACACTGGCATCTTTCGTGAAGGTGTTCCACTCCGCATTTCTGGGCCCGGCCTTACCTGAATACAGAAAAGTAAAAGAAGTTCCTACCCCTATGAAGGTTGGGATGGGTGTGCTCTCTGGGATTATAATAGCCTTCGGCTTGGTGCCCCACCTTGTGGTCAAATACCTTGTTGAACCTGCAGCAATTGCCCTGGTAGACCAGGCTGGATATATCTCCGCAGTCATGGGTGCTGCGCCCCCGGGAGCACACACAGCCGTATCCGGGGGAGCCATAGAAGGTAGCTTTTATGGCACACTGCTGACAAGCTCAGGAAACTGGAACGCTATTATCGGGGTAATTGTCTTGGTGGTTGCATTCTTCTTCGCCAAACTCATCTATTCCATGGGAAACCCGGCGTACAACAAAGGCACCGAACAGGTCAAACCCTTCATTTCCGGCTGGAAGGAGAGTTCAAAATCCGCGAGCCACGTGAGGGCTTCAAATATCTACTGGGGCTTTCTCTCATCACTCTCCAGATATTACAGGCCGTTGCGCCGTACGCACACAGGAATAGTGAACGACTACGTAAGCTGGTACATACTGGTGACTGCCCTGATATTGATCGTACTGACCACTTTATCATTTAGAGGAGGTGTTATCTGATGGGCCAGGATCTAGCCAGGGCTATTGAAGCGGTGGAGAACTCTATATGGGTTTTCCACTGTCCCACGGGTTCATGTAACGGCTGTGACATTGAGATTGTCGCCGCCCTTACTCCTCGATACGACGTTGAAAGATTCGGCATAAAGCTCGTTGGTTCACCAAGGCACGCTGATGTAATTCTATTCACGGGTGCGGTAACCAGAAAGATGAAGGACTTTGTAAGGCGGACCTGGGAGCAGGCACCTGATCCGAAGGTGGCCATTATCGTGGGACACTGTGGCTCAACAGGCGCTGCCTTCACACCCTCCTATCACACGGTGGGTCCTGTTGATAAGGTGCTTCCTCCAGATGCGATCAAGGTTTACGTTCCGGGTTGTCCGCCCAGACCTGAGGCTATAATCTGGGGTGTTGTGAAAGCATGGCTAAAACTGGAGGAATTGAGGGGGGTGAAGTGATGGTAAAAAGGAGAGTGGGAATGGGTCCGTCACCTTACAAGGATGACGATGTGACCTATGCATACAACGGGAAGAAAGTAATAGCAGTGGACGGCGATGAGCTATGGAGGAAGATCAAGGAGAACTTTGGTGATGAAGTGGAGGGGGAGGTCAAGACCTTCACCGCCGGGGTGAAGAGGAAAAAGGAGTATAAAGAGATCTGGCTGAAGATTTCAAGAGAGAGATTTCATGACCTTGTCAAATGGATGAATGAGATTCAGCCCCCACATCTCGCAGTGGCTAGTGGAAGGGATGCTGGCGAGGAGATTGAACTGATATATCACTTTTCTCTCTTCTACGGTATAAGAGGCAGGGAAATCTCGGTAAACGTGAAGGTATCACTTCCGAAGAATGATCCCGTTATAGATACGATTACCGATGTCATCCCCGGGGCTCTGATCACAGAGAGGGAGAAACAGGAGATGCTTGGGATTAAGGTGCGGAACATACCCGACCCCAGAAGAGTGTTTACCTCCGATGAGCTCCCGGAAGGTTACTATCCCTGGAGAAACGATAACGACCCTGAGGTGGAAAAAGAGGTTGTTAGGGACCTCTCAAAGGAGGGATTGTAGATGGCAGAGAAAACATTTACCGTACCCATCGGTCCCATTCACCCAGCCTTAAAAGAAATAGAGTCTTTCATCCTCACAGTGGACGGTGAGAGGGTAATCAAAGTGGATCTCGACCTGGGATACAGCCATAGAGGCCTTGAGTACGTAGTGACCCACCGCTGCAATCCCATTCAGGCGATCTATATAGCAGAGAGGATCTGCGGGATATGCTCTACATCCCACCCCTATGCCTATGTACAGTCCATGGAGCATGCAGCTGATATAACACCGCCGGAGAGAGCAGAGATCATTAGAGCTATCATCGCGGAGCTCGAGAGGATTCACTCGCACATACTCTGGGCAGGGGTGGCCGCCCACGAAATAGGATTTGACACCCTGCTACACTGGACATGGATGATAAGGGAGAACGTTCTGGACGTCCTGGAGACCATAACGGGCAACAGGGTGAGCTATGCGATGTACACGATAGGTGGGGTGAGGAGGGATATAGATGAGAAGGGAATTCGGCAGATCAGGGCATCTGCAAAATATTACAGAGAGGTGTTCGACAAACTGGTGGAGGTCTTCGTAGAGGACACCACAGTGAAGATGAGAACCCGGGATATAGGCATCCTGACAAGGGAGGAAGCTGAGAGGCAGGTGGCGGTAGGCCCAACTGCCAGAGGCTCTGGCGTGCCGAAGGATGTAAGGTACGACAAACCCTATTCCGCCTATGCGGATCTTGAAATCTACCCAATTCTACCCGACGAATTTACACATGAAGAGACAAAGGGAGATGTCTATGACAGGATAGTGGTCAGAATCTTTGAAGTGCTCCAGTCGGTACACATACTAGAGGACCTCTGTGACCTTTTGGAAACCACTCCCGGCCCCATCACATATCAGCAGAATCTGGTTGTGGTGTTAAATCAGCTTAAGAGAGCTGTTGGCGAGGGGATCGGAAGACACGAGGCACCCAGAGGAGAGGTATTCCACTACTCTATGCTGAACAAGAGAGAACAGCCAGTTGTGTGGAAAGTCAGGGCTCCCACATACAACAATTATGCCTCCTGGATTCCAATGATGAAAGGTGCACAGATAGCGGATATTCCTATTGTCATAGCTTCCATAGACCCCTGCCTTTCCTGTGCTGACAGGATGACGGTGGTGGATGAGAGGACTGGAGAGAGCAAGGTGATGACTCTCCAGCAGATGAGGGAGATGGGCTGGAGGAAAACTAAAGAAATAAGAAGGAGGGTGAAATAAATGATGAGCCTCCCCTATGAGGTTGAGATCCTCCTGAGGGCTACCCTTGGAACCCTGGCCGTTGGGATATTCGCAGTGGTCTTTGGGCTTATTCTCAAAGGCATTGACAGGAAGGTTCACGCAAGGATGCAGATGAGGATAGGGCCCCCGGTAATACAGCCCTTTAGAGACATTAAGAAACTTCTCCACAAGCAGACGATCATTCCTGAAAACGCCGTTCGAAGCATATATAATAATGCCCCTATTCTTGCCTTTGCCGCCGCCATAGCTGTCATGGTATATCTCCCCTTAGGACCCTTCTCCCCCCTTCTAGCAGAGGGGGGGGATCTGATACTGGTGCTGTATCTTCTCATAATCCCCTCTCTGGCAATGGTGGCCGGGGGTTTTGCCTCTGGTTCCCCTTACGCAACCGTAGGTGCCCAAAGGGAGATGGTGCTTATGATGTCCTATGAGCTACCTCTGGCCTCGGTTGTGGTGGCGGTGGCCTGGAAAATGTCTAGCCTCGGATTCGGCTCC
>QMPS01000138.1 GCA_003648675.1 Aquificota bacterium | reverse complement strand
GTCCTACGATGGCGATGACCCCCACCCCCTCCACCAGGGCCAACACCAGCCCCACATGAAGACCGGTGAGTATCAACACGAGCAAGAGCACAATGCCGATGATCCCCAGCGCCGTCGGACTCATGGCCCCTCATCCTCTGTAGGGACTGGATTCACGCCTTCAGCAGGGGCATGGCTACGTGGTCCTTTTCGAGACCTCACCATGAAAAACAAACTCACGCACAACTGGAGACAAAAGGCCAAGTACCCGACAAAGGCAGCGGCCTTTGCCGGATACACGGGGACTTGAACCTTTGCACCAGGTAATACCTCCTTGACCATCCACGCGCTCAGGGCGTTAAGGCCGACCTGCCACGCCATCACTGCCACCGTGAAGATGGCCAAGATATAAGCCCCTATGTTCAACGCAAAGGAGAAAGAATCAGGCAGCCTCCTAAGCAATAGTTCCACCCGGACGTGGCTCTTCTCTTCCTCACAGGGTGAAAAACCGAAAAACACGGCCAATGCCAGGAAGATCCCCACGATCTCAACGGTGCCCTCTATTGAACGCCCTACGAGGAGACGACTCAGGACTTCGGTGACGATCAACAACATCATGGCACCTATGAGGATACCGCCAATCGTCCCCATCAGCTTGTTGTAAAGGCCCATGGCGATTAACCCCCGGAAAGAGAGATCAAAAGGGGCGTGAAGGATGATCGTCCTTCACGCCCTCATAGCCAGATTTTACAATGCTGAATACTTTTTGATGATATTAGACACACGTTTCATTAACTCTTCACCTGGCAATCCCTGCTTTTTTGCTTCTTTAACCCACTTCTTTTTCGCTTCTTCTTCACAGATATTTGCCCAATTTTCGACCTCCTCTTTGGAAACATCAGTGATTGTACAACCAGCTGATATCATTTTCTTGCGATATTCACGTTCCAATGACAAGATTTTGTCAGACTGAATCTTACTATATTCTTTACCTACTTCAGATATTGCTTGTTGTACATCTGCAGGTAAAGTTTTCCACCTATCAGCGTTGATCGTTATAATCCCTATAGAACCTATAAAGTGCGGGATTACAAGTAAATGATGATGCTTCCCTATTTCATACAACTTGTATTTGTAGTAGGAAGTCAACGGTGTATAGTTGGCGTCTATAGCGCCTTTTTGCATGGCCGAATAGACCTCTGTGCCTCGCAAAAACACTATTTTGGCACCGAGGGCACTCATGTGCAGGGCGTCGTAGCCACCGGCACAGCGAACCCTGAGACCCTTGAGATCCGAAAGGGCCCTGAGCGGTCTGGGACCGCCTACGCTGTGTTTACCGAAGACGCGTATGGCGACCAGCTTCTGATTCCATTTCGCCAGTTGGGCCCTCAGCTCCGGAGACCGTTCGTAAAGATCCCAGAAGAAGGAGGCCTTTTTTTCGGGATGGACGGGCCCGCGGACGAAGGGCTCGGCTACGCTCCACAGTCGGAGCTCTTTGGGGAAATAGGGCACGAAGATGTATCCCATATCCGCCGTCCCCATCTGAACCCCTCTCAGGGTCTCCCTTGACTTCAGGAGGGAGCCGCCGAAGTACTGCTGAAACTTCACTTTACCCTTCGTGCGTTTGGTTATTTCGGCCATCATCCACATAGAAGTCTGAGCACCCATGCCCCGTGGTGGATTGTAACTGGCGTAGCGAAGGGTTATCGTTTCGGCGTCAAGCCCTCGAGGTAAAAGACCGAGAAGTACCACCGACATCAAGCCAAAGACAATCACCATCAAAATCCTTCTCTTCCTTTTCATCTTTTATCCTCCTTACTTAAATTATTGAATCATTTCCCTTTTGCTTTGCTGCAGAAGACAACTAAGAACTTCGCTGGTTTAGGACCTATGCTCCTTGAATAATGGGGTTTTGTTGAGTCGAAATAAAAACAGTCGCCTTCTTCGACTATGTAACTTTTCCCATCATAAACCACTTCTTGCTTTCCCTCTAACATAAAAACTAATTCTTCTCCTTCGTGAAGCATAGGATTCGGTGGAAATTCAAAGCCAGCTGTTAATATATAACCGTCCATCAATCTATTCCTTTTTTTGTAAGTTATTGATTCATAGATGTAATCAGGACTCCCACCTGGCCTAATTACGCTTCTACGTTCGTAAGGTCTGACGATAACAAAGCGCTCTTCCTCCTCATCTAATTTTTCTCCTGTAATGAGAAATAGCACATCTTCGCCTAACGCATAAGCTATTTTGGTGAGGGTGCTGATAGGAGGTTCTCTCCTGAGATTTTCAATTTGGGAGAGGTAACTTTTAGCAAACCCAGTTTTTTCGGCAAGCTGTTGTAAAGTTAGCCCTTTTTTGCGCCTTAATTCCTTTATTCTTCTAGCAATTGCAGCGTTTATCGACTTGGCCCTTTGGTCTGGGAGGTTCATCGAGGTCGAACCATACTCTTTCAGCGAACAAAAGTCAAGGCCCAAATTTTTGCACTCCACTGGCGGGCTTTAGGGAACCCTGGCCCTTTGGGAGCGGCCCGAGGGTCAGCGGGCTGAGACGGTAGGTTCCCCTACGATGGGTATGCGGGTCCCGCAATGGGGGCAGCGGTTGCGATCGGTCAACCTCACCGAGACCGTCGAGAAACCCCTCCGCACGATCAGGGTGCTACCACAAGATGGACAACGCGTGTCCTCCCCTCGGCCAGGGACGTTGCCGAGGTACACGTAACGGACCCCAGCCTCTGTGGCGATATCGCAGGCCCGCTCGAGGCGCTGAAGCGGCGTAGGGGGCGCCGTGAAGTCCCGGGCGGGGAAGTACCGAGTGAAGTGCAGAGGGACGTCACGGCCGAGGTACACGAGGTGCCTCTCGACGATCCACTTGACGGTGTCTTCGTCATCAGAGACCCCCGTCACTAGGAGGGAGACCACCTCCACGTGAACGCCCTTGCGCCTTGCGAGGGCGGCAAGTCCCCAGACGGCCTCCACATCGCCACCGCCGCAGTGACGGTCGTAGACCCCCTGCCTCCCCTTGACGTCCACGTTCATCCCATCGAGGCCGGCTTCGACCAAGGCATCAAGGGCCTCAGGCGTCACCAGACCGTTGGAGACGAAGCAGCAGTAGAGGCCTTGGGCCTTGGCAAGGGGGAAGAGATCGAGGCAGAACTCAAACAGCAAGGTGGGCTCGTTGAAGGAGACGCAGATGCCGCGGTCCTGCCGAGCGAGTTCCAAGACCTCTGCGGGGGAGAAGGCCGGCCCGTAGCTCTCAGGAGGGAGGCCGCCGGAGAGATGATGGTTCTGGCACCAAGTACAGCGAAGGTTACAGGACCAGGTGGATATGGTCAGGGAGGTGGACCCCGGGTGGTAGTGGAAGAAGGGCTTTATCTCTATGGGGCGCGACTCCACCGCCGATAGCGTTCCGTAGGTCAGGGTGAAGAGCGTTCCGCCCCTGTTCTCCCTCACCCGGCAAAACCCCCTCCGTCCTTCCCCTATGAGGCAGCGGCGCTGACACAGATGGCATCTGACCCTTCTGCCATCGAGTCGCTCAAAGAGTCTGGCGGGCTTGCGCACCTCGCCGATACCGCTACCAGTGCTTCTTCCCCTTCCCCTTCTTCTGCCCTGGGGGGTACCTCTTCAGGACCTCCGCGTGAAACTCATAGGGCTTGTCGGTCTCCATCTCCAGGACCACATACTCCCCTTTGACCTTGAGGCCCTGAGGGAGGACATCGCCGCAACGCCATTTGCCCATGTAGAAGTAAAAATAGAGACCCCTGTTCACATCGTAGTAGATCTGCACCGAAGGGTAGTAGCGATAGCGAAATTTGGCCCTGTAGCCGTGGGCAGGGGCCCAGGGGGGAGGTCCCTTCCCCACCTTATGGGGCGGTTTGGCCTCCATCTCGGTGAAACCCACGGAACAGGCACAGAACAGGGACATCGTGAGGATGCCGCCCAGCAGAAGAAGAGACACTGCCCCCTTCTTCATCTCGCCCTCCTTTCTCGGAACTCCATTGATCTCCGTCCGGACACCCCTTAGATCATCTCAGCCTCAGGGGATAAAGGTCAAGGCCCTGAGGCTGAACTCGG
>QMPS01000137.1 GCA_003648675.1 Aquificota bacterium | reverse complement strand
TTTTGTAAGTTTCCCCTCCAAGCGGGTCCACGGCGGGAAGTACTTCGATCTGGTGATTCCCCTGTCCAGAGACCTGAAAGAGCATATCCGGGAAGAGATTCTTAGGGCTTACAGAGCGAAGGTGGAGTGAAGAGCCTTGCCCCGATTGGTTTTGAGAATCACTCCTCCCTCGGAAGTGAGGCCCGAGGGAGTGACCCCTCCTTTCCTTGAGCTGGTGAGAAAGTACTGTAACAATAAGAGCTTGACTATTGGGGCTCAGAGTGGCAGTGAAGAGAGGCTTCTAGCTATTGGTAGGGGACACGGAGTGGAGGAGATAAGGAGGGCGGCCCGTTGGGCCAGAGAGTACGGTTTTACGCCTCATCTGGACTTTATCTTCGGTTTTCCAGGGGAAAGGGATAAAGAGAGAAGGGAAACGGTGGTCTTTGTTGAGGAGCTGGTTTCCCTTTATGGTGCCAAGATCCACGCCCACTATTTCATGCCCCTGCCTGGTACCCCCCTATACGGGTGCCAGCCCGGAACCTCTACCTCGTTGGCTGGTGAAGAGGTTGGGGGAACTGAGCCGTCTGGGCATGCTGGATGGCTCCTGGCAGGAGCAGGCTAAGGAGGTGGGGGCATGGGATTGAGGGTTACAGTAGCTCTGCACGCCGGTTTTTGCTTCGGAGTGAAGAGAGCCGTTAAGATTGCTTTTGACGCCGCCGGTGATGGTCCGGAAGAGCCCATCTATACCCTTGGTCCTTTGATCCATAACCCCCAGGTGGTGAAGAAGCTAGAGGAGATGGGAATCAAGCCTGTGGACTCTTTGGATATGTTAAAGGAGGGGCGTCTCATCATTCGATCTCACGGTGTGCCTCCTCAAGTATTGGAGGATGCCAGGAAGAGGGGAATAAAGGTGACGGACGCTACTTGTCCCTTTGTTAAGAAGGCCCAACAGAAGGTGGCTGAACTGGTGGATGAAGGTTTCTATGTCTTCATTGTGGGTGACAAGCTCCATCCTGAGGTCCAGGCCCTTTTGGGGTACGGTAAGGGTAGGGCCTTTCTGCTGGATGACTTGGATCAAGGAATGAGCTTTCCTAAGGTGGGTATCGTGTGCCAGACTACCCAATCTCGGGAGAATTTGACCCGGGGCATCATGAAAGTGTTAAGGGTCATAGGGGGCAAGCTGGAAGAGCTGAGGATACACAACACCATCTGCGAGTCCACTTTGATAAGGCAAAAGGAATGCATGGCCCTTGCACAGGCCTCGGATGTGGTGATAGTAGTGGGTGGAAAGAATAGCGCCAACACCACCAGGCTTGCGGAGATTTCTAGGGCTATTCTGGAGGACACCTATCATATAGAGGGCGCCGAGGAGTTGGATCCCCAATGGTTCAGGGGTAAATGCCGGGTAGGAGTGACCGCTGGAGCCTCGACCCCTGATTGGATCATTGGGGAGGTGGTGGAAAGGATAAAACTGATTAGGAGGTAACGGGGAACATGGAAGAGAAGATGGAAGAAAGGGACGAGATTACCCAGGAAGAACTGAAATCCATTTATGAGGAGACCATAAAGGGGGTTTCACCGGGGGACGTGGTGAGGGGCAAGGTGGTGGCAGTGACGGACCAAGAGGCCATGGTGGATATAGGCTATAAGGCCGAGGGGGTTGTGCCCCTCTCGGAGTTTGAGTCACCTCCTCAGGTGGGAGATGAACTGGAGGTCTATGTGAAGACCCTTTCCCACAAGGGGGAGGGACCCCTTCTCTCTAAAAGGGAGGCTGATAGGATTAGGGCCTGGAAGCAGTTGAGGGAGTCTTTTGAGAAGGGCACCCCTGTCACTGGTAAAGTGGTTCGGAGGGTGAAGGGAGGCTTTAGAGTGGCTGTTGGGGGTGTGGAGGCCTTCCTGCCCATGTCCCAGGCCGATGTCAGGCCCGTGAAGAACCCCGACGAGTTTTTGGGCAAAGAGTTCCAATTCAAGGTGGTAGATCTCAACGAGAGGAGCAGCAACGTAATTCTCTCCAGGAAGCGGCTTTTGGAGGAGGAGTTAGAGAGGGAGAAGACGGCCTTCTGGGAAAGAATGAAGGTTGGCAAGGTCTTCGAAGGCAAGGTGAAGAGCATCACCACCTATGGTGCTTTTATAGATCTAGGGGTGGTGGATGGTCTTCTCCATATCAATGATATCTCTTGGAAGAAGATAAAGCATCCTTCCGATGAGCTCAGCAAGGGTCAGAGGGTGTGGGTGAAGGTCTTGGACTTTGACAAAGAGAGGGAGCGTATCTCTTTGGGCATGAAGCAGCTCACTCCTGATCCCTGGGAAAAGGTGGATGAAAAGTATCCTGTGGGTTCCAGGGTGAAGGGAAGGGTGACAGGCATTGTGGATTACGGTGCCTTCGTCGAAATTGAGGAGGGCCTCGAAGGTCTGGTCCACATATCCGAGTTCTCTTGGTCTAGAAGAATAAAGCATCCCTCCGAGGTGCTGAAGGAGGGGGACGAGGTGGAGTGTGTAGTTACCGCTGTGGATAAAGAGAACAGGCGCCTCTCCCTGTCCCTCAAGCAGGTGGCTCCTGATCCATGGGAGACCGTGGAAGAGAGGTACCCCGTGGGCAAAGTGGTGGAGGGTGTCATCACCCGTATCTATCCTGACAGGGCTCTCTTGGAGCTGGAGGAGGGTGTAGAGGGTGTCCTCAGGGCTGAGGATCTCTCGTGGAATAGAAGAGTACGCCATCCCGGAGATCTGCTCCAGAGGGGAGATAAGGTGGAAGTGAAGGTTTTGGGTGTGGATGTGGAGAGGCGTAAGGTGAGGGTTGGTTATAAGCAGACCAAACCTGATCCTTGGGACGAGTTTCTCCGCACCTATGCCGAGGGTGACGACGTTAGGGGCAAGGTCTCTAGCGTCACGGACTTTGGCGTCTTTTTGGAGATTATGGATGGGGTGGAGGGTCTCATCCACGTCTCCCAACTGGATGATAGAAAGGTCAAAGACCCGCGGGAGGTGGTGAAGGAAGGAGAAACTCTCTCTGCCAAAATAGTGAAGATAGACCCCGCCGCTAGGCGCATATCTTTAAGTGTCAGAGAGTATAAAAGAGCCAAGGAGGCCGAGGAGACCAGTAAGTTTATGGATACTCAGTCCCATGGCGAGGGTTTCCTCAAGCTGGGAGAGATTCTGGGCAAGATGATAAACCGAGAGAACAACAAATAACGGGATATTCATGGAAGGTAGAAGTTTCTGGAAAGGGCTGTTCCTTTTCCTCTCGCTTCTACTCCTTCTCTTGGCGGTTTATTATGGGTTCCAGAGGTGGAGGGTGAGCCTTCAAAGATCCACCTACGTGGGGGTAGTGTCTCTGGAAGGAAGGATCACTTCCCAGAAAGCTAGGGAGTTTATAGAACTCCTTCAGTGTGCCAAAGAGGATCCTCGAGTGGGGGCTGTGTTGGTGCGTATAGACAGTCCGGGAGGTGGAGTTGCCCCTTCTCAAGAGATTTACAGGGCCATTATGGGTGTGAGGAAGGAGAAAAAGGTGATTGCCTCCCTAGGTTCTGTTGGGGCTTCAGGCGGCTATTATGTGGCTGCGGCGGCCAACGAGATCTATGCCGATCCTGGTACCATTACAGGGAGTATAGGCGTAGTTTTCACTTATCCCCAACTTCAGGAACTCCTGAAGAAAGTGGGTGTGGGCAAGGTGGTGGTGAAGAGTGGGGAGTTTAAGGACATAGCTTCTCCTTTCCGTTCCCCCACCCCCCAGGAGAAAGCTATTCTCCAAGATGTGGTGAATGATATCTACCAACAGTTTGTGGAGGATATTGCCCGGGGCAGAGGAATGAAAAAGGAGCAGGTGGAAGCCCTGGCCGATGGCAGGATCTTCACCGGCAGGCAGGCTCAGAAGCTGGGTTTGGTGGACGGACTCATGACCCAGGATGAAGTGGTTTCTTATATCAGTTCCAAAATCCTCAGTGTTAAGGGTAAACCCAGGGTCTTACTTCTGCGTAGGGGAGAGGATTGGAGAGACCTCTTTCGGAAAACGAAGGGTTTATTGGAGTCCCTTATATTCAAAACATCCAAGATATCTATGTGGGAGGTGGAGTGACATGACGAAGTC
>QMPS01000136.1 GCA_003648675.1 Aquificota bacterium | reverse complement strand
TTCCAGGAGTTCAAGCCTAAGTTTGTCAAGCGCTACGCCAATCTCAGGGAAGAGATCCTTCGGGATTTGAAGGAGTACGTGAGGGAGGTTCAACAGGGGGAGTTCCCCACCCCAGAGTACAGCTATGAGTGAGGAGTGTTCTATGGAGCTGGTGGAGACGGTGGCTCAGATGATGGACCTGTCCCGGCGGTGGAGGGGGGAGGGGAAAGCTATAGGTTTTGTACCTACCATGGGTTACCTCCACGAGGGGCATCTCAGTTTGGTGCGTCAGGCCCGGAAGGAGAACGACGTGGTGGTGGTTTCCGTCTTCGTCAACCCTACCCAGTTCGGTCCTGGGGAAGACTTTGAGCGTTATCCCCGGGACCTGAAGCGGGACATGTCTCTCCTGGAACCTATAGGGGTAGAGGCCGTCTTTGTCCCTTCTGTGGAGGATATGTACCCTCCCAGTTACAGAACC
Organism: Aquificota bacterium; assembly: GCA_003648675.1. Lineage (GTDB taxonomy): Bacteria > Thermosulfidibacterota > Thermosulfidibacteria > Thermosulfidibacterales > B14-G1 > B14-G1. The sequence continues at coordinate 3,615 of QMPS01000136.1, read as the reverse complement.
TACGTGGATGTGGAAGATGTTACCACTCGGCTGTGTGGTGCCTCTAGGCCCGGCCATTTTCGGGGAGTGACCACTGTGTGTTGCAAACTTTTCAATATCGTGCGGCCTCACCGGGCCTATTTCGGCAAAAAGGACTTCCAACAGTATGTGGTCCTCCGCACCATGGTAGCTGATCTCAACATGGATCTGGAGATTGTGCCCATGCCCATCGTCCGGGAGCCCGACGGCTTGGCCATGAGTTCCCGGAACACCTATCTCAATTCCCGGGAGAGGGAGGCAGCTCTATGCCTCTATCGTTCCCTAAAAAAGGCTCAGGAGCTTTTTGCCCAGGGTGAGCGGGATGCACGGGTGATAAAGGAGGAGGTGGAGGGGGTCATCAAGGCTGAGCCTCTGGCTACCATAGATTACGTGGAGGTGGTGGACCCCGACACCTTCCTGCCCGTGGAGAAAGTGGAGAGGGGGACCTTGGTGGCCCTGGCGGTGAAGGTGGGGCCAGCAAGGCTCATAGACAATGCCCAGCTTGGGCTGGACAGTCTTTAAGGAGGAGAGACCATGATGCGCAGAATGTTTCTGGCCAAGATTCATAGGGCGACTGTAACCGAGGCCAATCTCGACTATGTGGGAAGCATCACCATTGATGGGGAGCTTCTCAAAGCCAGCGGGATTCTGCCTTACGAGGTGGTGGAGATCTGGAATATCACCAACGGCGAGCGTTTTAATACCTATGTGATAGAAGGCCCTGCCGGTTCGGGGGTCATCTGCCTCAACGGGGCTGCTGCCAGGAAGGTGGCAGTGGGCGACAAGGTCATCATCGCCGCCTATGCCCAGGCTACAGAGGAGGAGGCCAAGAACTGGCAGCCAACGGTGGTCCTGGTGGACGACAACAACCGGGTAATGGAGGTCAGGAAGGAGGGGGAAGAGCCTTTCACGGTTTATGCGGCGTGAGTGGCCCTCCGAGTTTGAGAGCTTCTGAATAGCCTTGGGAAGGAGGACAGAATGAAAAAGGACCTATTAGTGATAGGAGGAGGGCCTGCTGGTATTTCTGCAGCAAGATTTGCTAAGTTGATGAACCCTAGTCTTGAGGTGGCACTGATCAGGACGACTCCCCTGGCAGTCATTCCCTGTGCCATTCCTTATTCTTTGGGTGAGACGGTTCCAAAGGACTCTATCGTGATACCCGACTCTATGATTACAGGAGTGGGTGTAGACCTTATCGTTGACGTGGTGGTTGAGGTTAAAGATAGGCTGGCTATCCTCCAAAGTGGCAAGAAGATAGAGTTTGATAAACTCATCTTGGCTACGGGTTCTAAGCCTATCGCACCTCCCATAGCAGGGGCTGACTCGGAAAACGTTTTTTGTATAAAGGACATGAGAAGTTTGGTTCGAGTGGAAGAGGCTTTAAAGTACGCTAATTCCGTCGTTGTAGTCGGAGGCGGTTTTATTGGAGTGGAGGTGGGGACAGAACTGAGAAGGAGAGGAATGGACGTATCCATAGTGGAGTTGCTACCCCACTGCCTTCAGACGGTCTTTGATGAGGAGTTCTGCGAGGCAGCCGAGTTTAAGATGAGATCTGAGGGCATCAGAGTCTGTACCAGGACCACTGCGGTAGGCATTGAGGATGATAGGGGTATAAAGAGGGTGCACCTGGACTCGGGTGTGGATCTTCTGGCGGACGTGGTGATCTTTGGTATAGGGGTCCGGGCGAATACCGAGTTGGCTTCTAAGATGGGGATCACCTTGGGTAAGTTTGGGGTGGAGACAGATCGGTATCTCCAGACGAATATTGAAGGCGTTTATGCCGCTGGTGACTGTAGGAGCAAGATCAACTTTATCACGGGGAAGGAGACCCCGGTAAAGCTGGCATCTATAGCTGTTTGGGAGGGCATGACTGCGGCTTCCAATGCGGTGTCTGATCGTCGAAGAGAGTTCCCTGGAGTGATTGGGGCTTTCGCTACTAAGATCTTTGACCTTTCTTTGGGAATGGCCGGCTTGAATGAAGAGATGGCTCGAGAGGAGGGCATCAAGTACGCTGTGGGTACTTGCGAAGTTTATGACAAGCACCCTGCCACTATGCCCGAAGCGAGACCTCTTTTGTTGAAGCTTTTATTTGATAGCACTTCCGGAGTGCTCATTGGTGCAGAGACCAGGGGGGGTGATTCAGTGGGTGAACTTGTAAACTTTCTGAGTTTCTGCATAGGAAAGAGAATGAAGGTCGATGACTTGGTCTTTCTCCAGCACTGTTCCCATCCCCTTCTCACCCCTCTTCCCAGTTCCAATCCGGTCATGCTGGCAGCAAAAGATGCTATGATGAAGATGTGAAGAGAGTTTTATGAAAAGATGGGGGACAGGCTCCTGTCCCCCATCTCGCATTAGTGCTTTGTCCGTGTTTCGTATCCCGCTTTGGTAGCGACGGAGATGTTCCGAGGTTCTCTGGCTTCGCCAATCAGTTCCATGTATTGGGATTCCTCCCCCGCAGTTAGGATTACCGTGCCGGAGGCTTCCATAATCTCTTTCCAGCATGATAAAGGTTCAAACGGGCGTAGCTGCTTGGGGTGTTCCTTGCTGTTTTTCAGCACAGACACGGGCTCAAGAATGATAAGTGAGGCCCCTCCTTGGGACACGTTGTTGTAGAAGTTGAGGTGTCTTTGGGTCACCTTTCCTTCAGGTGTGCCGTAAGCTGTTTTGATGGGGGGCATGATGAATCGGTTCTTCAGATTCAGGCTGCCCAGTCTAATGGGCTGAAAAAACCTTTCCACTTTCCACCTCCTTTACTTTTTCTTGATGGAAAGGTAATACCTACAAGCGCTATTTCAATGTTTTTTGCAGGATACTTCTAGCCCTTGATTTCATGGGATGTGTTTGTGTTTTTGGCCTTCCTTTCCATTTCTTCCAGACTGATGGTGTAGCGGCATTTGGGGTAGTTGCTGCACCCGTAAAAGAAGCGGCCTCCCCGTCCCCTTCTTTTTACCAGGTATCCGTCGCAGCCTTCCATGGGACAAGGGTGGGATTTGTCGGGTTCTCTTTTTTCCATCTTCTCCCCTTTGGAGTCCAGGGGGATAACATTGCGGCACTGGGGGTAGCCGGAGCAGCCCAAGAACCGTCCGTGGCGAGACCACCTCTCCACCATGGGTTTGCCGCATCTGTCGCAGATGATGTCGGTGGTTTTGCCCGTCTTCTTCACCCGTTCCATCTTCTCTTCTGCTACCTTAAGCTCCTCCATGAAGGGGGCATAGAACTCCCGCAGGGTTTCCACCCATTCCCTTTTGCCCTCTTCTATTTGGTCTAGGAACTCTTCCATCTGGGCAGTGAAGCCCACGTCCAGGATCCGAGGGAAGAACTTGACCAGAAGCTCGTTGACGGTGCGGCCCAGGATGGTGGGGTAGAGGCGTTTTTGTTTTTTCTCTACATAGCCCCGCTCTTGTATGGTGGAGAGGATGGTGGCGTAGGTGCTGGGCCGGCCAATACCCTTTTCTTCCAGGGTTTTCACCAGGGTGGCTTCGGTATAGCGAGGGGGTGGCTGTGTGAAGTGTTGCTTGGGCTCCAGTTTGAGTAGCTCTAGTTCCTGGCCCTTTTCCAGAGGAGGCAGAGTGGCGCTTTCGTCCTCTCCATTGGTTT
>QMPS01000135.1 GCA_003648675.1 Aquificota bacterium | reverse complement strand
GATTCAGTCTGGAGGCATCATTTATGTAAACAGTGATCTCATCAATTTTCGCCCCCTCCGTGGAGATATTATTCTGTATGAAGTTCCTGCTAACACCCTTGCCTTGGAAGTGGGAAACGATAGGGCTGCCAATATGGTGATGTTGGGGGCTTTTTTGAAGGAGACTCCTTTGGTGAAGTTGGAGACAGCTCAGGAGGTTGTGGGGAAGGTGTTCGCAGATAAACCTGGGGTTATAGAGTTGAATCGAGAGGCCCTGTTGGCTGGGTATCAGAGTATAGGAGGGGAGTAGAGATGGTGAAGCAAATATTTTTCAAGCTTGCCAATGTGCCAGGGATGCTTTCTAGAATCAGTACCTTAATGGGTGAGGAGAAAGTGAATATCATTGCTTTCAGCGTTTCCGAGATAGACGAGAAGGAGACAGCCATAAGAATTGTGGTGGACAATCCTGAGAAGGCGGCCAATGTCTTGAGAAGCCATGGTTATGAAATAGAAATAATTCCAGTGATAGCTGCTGAAGCTCCCCATCATCCTGGTGGCCTCAATGCTATTCTCAAGCCCTTAAAAGAGGCCCATATAAATGTAGCCAATATGTATCCCTGTCTGGGAACCGGAGATAGAACCATACTCATCGTTGAAGTGAATGATCCCGAGAGGGCTGAAAAGGTGTTGCAAGGTAATTGGGTGGATGTTTGGGGAGAGGAATTGTACTCCTTTTAACTTTCTTATGTAGTTTATAGCATTTTGTAGTATTCTCTCGCTCGGAACATCTTCTTAGTTCAGGTTCTGGAGGGATTCTGAGAAATGAGTTTCGTATGTCTTTGGGTGTTTATGTGATCATCTGAAGATTTCTCTCTTGGAGATTTTCTTTTGAGTTTTTTTCTAAGCTCTTGACTTATTGGAAGTGGCTCTATATTAAAAGGTTTGAAAATAGTTTTGGGAGGTTGAGATATGGCAAATAGAAGAGGAGGTGCTCGGTTTGAGGAGGTCTGCATAAAGCTGGAGAAGAAGCACTACAGGGTGATAAATGCAGTCTGTGGTGGTGATCAAAGGAAGATTGGAAGGGTTATTAGGTCTCTGGTGGCTGAGGCTTTGAAGGACAAGCAAGTGAGTGACCTTTTGCAGCTTGCAGGGACAACTCCTAGGAGGAAGAAACAAGAGGTGGAGCCTGGGCCCGAAGCCGAGTAGTTTAGGGAAGTGTCAAGGATAGAGGAGAGGGCTCTTCTCATCGCCTTCTCCTCTTTTTCATTGCATTGAAGGAAAGGTGTGTGTTATTTCTCCCTCCATCCTTTTGAATCTCCGGGAGGTATAATGGCGGAAGTCTTGTCTTTTAAGGGACTGCTTTACAATACTTCAAAGGTGAAGATAGAAGATGTGGTGGCTCCTCCTTACGATGTTATTTCCCCTGAGGAACAGGAAAGGCTCTACCAAAGAAGTCCTTATAATGTGGTGAGGTTGATACTGGGCAAGGAGACGCCTCGGGATACTCCATCTGATAACAGATACACCCGGGCGCGGGCTTTTTTGGAGCAGTGGATTAGAGAAGAGATCCTTATTAGAGATGCCCAAGAGCGTCTTTATCTTTACAGGCAGGAGTTTTCTGCCCTTGGTCGCAAGTGGAGAAGAATGGCGTTCTTTGCCAGGGTGAGGCTCGCGGACTTTTCTGAAGGGGTGATCCTTCCCCACGAAAGAACTCTTTCTGCTCCCAAAGAGGACAGACTGAAGCTCCTTAGGGAGTGTAGGGTCAATTTCAGCCCCATCTTTGGCCTCTTTCCCGATGAGGACGGAGGAGTTTATTCCCTTTTGAAAGAAGCTTCTGAGGTTTCTCCTTTCTGTCGCTTTGGGGACGAGGCTGGGGTGATCCACGAGTTCTGGTTATTGGATGGGACTCTGGTCGAGGCTATAAAGAGATCTTTTGGGTCTCAACCCATCCTCATTGCCGACGGCCACCATCGCTATGAGACAGCCCTTCAGTATAAGAAGGAGAGGACCCAGGCTAATCCCAACCATACCGGTCGGGAGCCTTATAACTTTGTGATGATGGCCTTGGTAAGCATGAAAGATCCGGGGCTTCTGGTGCTCCCTACCCATAGGGTGTTAAAGGGGGATCTGCCTTATTCGGCAGAGGTGTTAGAAGAGCGATTGGGCAGGTATTTTGAGAGAGTGGCTCTGTATAGCGACTTGAACGGTCTCCTTTCAGCCTTGGACGGGGCTTCTCCTCACGTTTTTGGTCTTCACTTTTCTGGGGGGCCCTTTCTCTTGGTCTCACTGAAAAAGGGTGTGGACCTAGATAGGGAACTTTCTCATCTGCCTCCTCCCATGAGGGAGCTGGACGTTATTCTTCTCCACGAGCTGTTGCTGGAAAGGGTCTTTGGCGTCTCCCATGAAGAGGTGAGGGACAAGGGTAGACTTGGTTATTACAAGGACGCCCGTCAGGCCCTGGAGGATGTGGACAAAGGCGTGGGTTCTTTGGCTGCTTTCCTCAGGGCTCCTTCGGTGGATGAAATCTGGAAGGTGGCCCGGGTTGGAGAGACTATGCCCCAGAAGAGCACCTATTTCTATCCCAAGCTCATTACGGGGCTAGTGATGAATCCCCTCGACTGAGCCTACTATGAACTTCTTTGTGGGCATCACAGGGGCCAGTGGAGTGAGGTTGGGGGCGCGTTTGGTGGGAGAACTGGTCTCACGAGGCACCGTTCATCTCTCCTTCACTCCCCAAGCACAGGCCATAGCTGCAGAGGAAGGGGTTTCTTTGGTGTTTCCTGACGGCGTGAAGATTTGGCCCCTGGAGGCCCTGAATGCCCCGGTGAGTTCGGGCTCTTTTCGCCTTAAAGGGACGGTGATAGTTCCCTGCTCCATGGGCACTCTGGGCAGACTGGCGGCGGGTGTTTCTTCAAATCTCATAGAGAGGGCTGGAGATGTGGCACTGAAGGAGAAGTGGCCTTTAATCTTGGTACCCAGGGAGACTCCTTTGAGCCTCATCCATCTGGAGAACATGGCAACTCTGGCCCGGGCTGGGGCTGTTATCTTACCTCCTGTACTCACCTATTATCATTGGCCCCGTTGCATTGAAGATATGGAAGACTTTATTCTGGGAAAGATCCTGGATCATCTAGGTCTGGATCACGCCCTCTTTAGGAGGTGGGGTGATGAAGCTGGAAGGTGAAAGGGTCACTCTGGGAGTGACAGGGGGTATAGCGGCCTACAAGGCTGCTGAGCTGGTGAGGCTCATGGTGAGAGCCGGGCTCAAGGTCCGCATCGTTATGACGCCTAATGCCACCCGATTCGTTACGCCCCTCACCTTCCAGACCCTTTCCCTGTCCCAGGTGAGGGTGGATACCTTTGAACCCGTGGCTCCTGATAGAGTGGAGCATGTGGCTCTGGCTCAAGAGACGGATCTTCTTGTCGTAGCCCCTGCTACGGCCAATATCCTGGCCAAGATGGCCCGGGGTGTGGCTGATGATCTTTTATCTACCTTCTATTTGGCCTACGGGGGCACTACCCTGGTGGCTCCTGCCATGAACACCCAGATGTATCTACATCCTGCCACCCAGGAAAACTTGGAGATTCTCAGAAAGAGGGGAGTGGTAGTTCTGGAGCCCCAGGAGGGGGAGCTGGCCTGTGGAGACTACGGACCGGGCAGATTCCCTGAACCGCCCTATATCTTGGAAAGGGTTTTGGATCTCCTCTATCAGAAGGATTTTCACGGTAAGGCTTTCCTGGTGACGGCGGGACCCACCAGGGAATATTTGGATGCTGTGCGTTTCATCAGCAATCCCTCTTCGGGGAAGATGGGTTTTGCCATTGCCCGGGAGGCTAGGAGGAGGGGGGCTAGGGTCTATCTGGTTGCGGGACCTACCCATCTGGAGCCTCCATGGGGGGTTGAGTACATACCGGTCACTTCTGCACAGGAGATGTACCAGCGGGTTTTGGATCTCTATTCAGGAGTGGATGTGGTGATAAAGGCTGCTGCCGTGGCCGATTTTCGGCCTAAGCCCCTGGCTGAGGAGGGGGCCAAGTTCAAAAAGGAGGGGAGGGAGGGACTCCTTATCGAGTTAGAAGCCAACCCAGATATTC
>QMPS01000134.1 GCA_003648675.1 Aquificota bacterium | reverse complement strand
GGAGTGGACAGAGGGAGATTACCTCTTCCCTGCTGGGTCGTGCCCTTTCCACAGCCCATTTTCAGCTTTTGGAAGCCCAGGATGGTCCTGGGGTGTACAAGGACTATCTGGACAAAAGAGTGGACGAGCGATGGCTCTTCGTCTCTTCCGATCCCCGAGAGTGGCTAGAGACTGGCGACTAGAGCTGGCCCGGGCCGTCACCACCTTTGATCAGCTGGAGAGGGTGATGGTCCTTTCGCCTTCTGAGCGAGAGAGGGTAAGACAAGTATGCCGGGTCTATCCTCCCTTTATCACGCCCTTTCTCCTCTCCCTCATGGATCCCGGGGATACGGAAGATCCCATCAGGCGCCAGGTGGTGCCCTCGCCTTTAGAGCTGGAGGATCCAGGGATGGAAGACCCTTTAGCGGAGGATGCTCATTCCCCTTTCCCTGGGGCAGTCCATCAATATGACAACCGCCTTCTGGTTGTGACCACCAATCGGTGTGCTCTCCATTGCCGCTACTGTTTCAGGAAGAGGAACTGGAGACGGCCCCTTTTCTTCTTCTCCTGGTGGATGGAACTCGAGGCCTACCTGAAGAATAACCCCCAAGTGGAAGACCTTCTCATATCCGGTGGTGATCCCTTCCTTCTGCCCTTGGAGATGTTGGAGAAGCTTCTTTCTTTGGCCCGATCTGTGGAAACTCTGAAGGTGATACGTATAGGTACCCGGGTGCCTGTGGCTCTTCCCTCCCGTGTGGACGGGGAGTTGCTGAGAGTTTTGGATGGCTACACTCCTTTGTGGATCTGTCTCCATGTCAATCATCCTCGGGAACTGACGGAGGAGATGGCCAGGGCCGTGGAGAGCCTTTCCAGGGTGGGCTGTTCCTTGGTCTCTCAGACGGTCCTTCTCAGGGGGGTGAACGATTCCTGGGAGACCTTGGCCGAACTCTTCATGGACCTTCTCTCCCTGGGTGTGAAGCCTTACTACCTTTTTCAATGCGATCCCGCTCCCGGCACGGCCCACTTCAGGGTCTCTGCGGACGAGGGGAGGGACATTATGAAGTCCCTGTGGGGGCGGGTCTCTGGATTGGCCTATCCTCACTATGCTATGGACCTGCCCGGCGGCGGGGGGAAGGTGCTTCTCTGATGGCCGGTGCCAAAAGGCGTCTAGATGTCCTCCTGGTAGAGAGAGGCTTGGTAGAGAGTCGTGAGAAGGCCCAGGCCCTCGTCATGGCGGGCCAGGTGTGGGTTCAGGGCCAGAGGGTGGACAAGGCGGGTAAGGCTTTTCCCCCCGATGTGGAAATAGAAGTGAAGGGTGAGGCTTGTCCCTATGTGAGTAGGGGAGGTCTGAAGCTGGAAGGGGCCCTAGACTCCTTGGACATTGATGTAGCAGACAAGGTGGTGGCCGATTTTGGGGCTTCCACAGGGGGCTTCACTCACTGTCTCCTAGCCAGGGGAGCCAAGAAGGTCTATGCCTTGGATGTGGGCTATGGCCAGCTCCACTGGATCCTCCGCCAAGATCCCCGGGTGGTGGTCATGGAAAAGGTGAATGTGAGGTATCTCGAGGCTTTCCATCTGGGGGAGGAGGTGGACATGGTGGTGGCTGATCTCTCCTTCATCTCCCTTACCCTGGTGTTGCCTGCGGTGAAGAGGGCGTTGAGAGGGGGAGGCGAGGCCCTCCTTCTGGTGAAACCCCAGTTTGAGGTGGGCAGGGAAAAGGTGGGCAAGGGGGGCGTAGTGAGGGACGAAGCCGCCCGCAGGGAGGCATTGGAGAGGGTAAAGGCCAAGGCTTTGGAATTGGGCTTTCAGATTTTGGGGGAGGTGGAGTCTCCCGGGCCTGGGGCCAAAAAGGGCAATATAGAGATCTTTCTATACCTCAGGCTCTCCCAGAAGGCGGGTTAGGATCTCTTCCGTGGCTCGGGAGCGGTTTAGGGTGTAAAAGTGAAGAGCTTTGATTCCCCTTTCCACGAGTTCCTTGCACTGTAGATGGGCGTGTTCAATGCCTCGCCTGCGCACCTCTTCGGGAGTACTTCCTTCTTCTAGCCATTCCAGAAGGGCTCTTGGGATGGTAGCGCCGCAGAGCTGGGTGAAACGCATCACCTGCTTCAAGTTGGTGATGGGCATGATGCCGGGGATGATGGGCACCTTAATACCAATGGCCTTAGCCCTTTTCAGGAAGTCGAAGAAGAATCGGTTATCGAAGAAGAGTTGGGTCACTACGAAATCGGCTCCTTTATCCACTTTGAGTTTGAGGTAGCGTAGATCCGCTTCTTTATCGGGATTCTCTATGTGGCCTTCGGGGTATCCCGCAACTCCTACGCAGAAGTCCCAGCCCCTCTTTATGAACTCCACCAGTTGGTATGCGTACCGGAACCCTCCGGGCACTGGCCTGAATGTCTTCTCTCCCTGGGGTGGATCACCCCGGAGGGCCAGGATGTTTTCGATACCCCTTTCCGCCAGCCAGTCCAGAGTTCTGGCTAGGTCCTCTTTGGTTGCCCCAACACAGGTGAGGTGGGCTACCACGTTTAGCCCTTGCTCCTTCATGGTGTAGGCGATCTCCAGGCTCTTATCGTGGGTGCTGCCCCCTGCCCCATAGGTGATGGAAACGAAAGCTGGGTTCCACTTCTTCAATCTCTCCAGGTTCTCGAAGAGGGCTTCTTCCTCCTGGTGGGATTTGGGAGGGAAGAACTCGAATGATATGGCCAGATCCCTTTCTTTTAAGATATCCCTCACACGCATGGCCCCATCATTAGTCCAGGCCTTCGACTCCCGTCAAGGCGTGAATGGATAATAAGATCCCTTGGAATAGGCTAAAAGCCCCATTTTCCATCCCTTGAATATTTAAAAAAAGTTTGTTATCTTTCGTAAGGCTAGAAAATTCCGGTGCGCTTGATGTCCGGTAGTTCCATTAATAGCTTATTCTTAAGTTCACATAACACTTTTATGTAAATGGAGGGTGCATGGGCTGGCAAGATGAATTGAGGAAAAATATCACTACGGTGGAGGAACTGTCCCGCTATCTGGATATAGCTCGTAGAGAGAAAAGATGCCTGGAAGAGGTGGTGGCCAGGCATCCCATGAACATAACTAGGTATTATCTATCTCTGGTGAATAAAGACGACCCTGAGGACCCTATCCGCAGGATGGCTGTTCCCTCTGTGGACGAGCTGGATCTATCTGGCTTCTACGATACCAGCGGGGAGCTGGCCAACGTGAAGGTTTCAGGGCTCCAGCACAAGTATACCCAGACGGCTTTGGTTCTGGCCACAAATCGCTGTCCCGTTTACTGCCGCTTCTGCTTCAGGAAGAGGTTGGTGGGTCTGCCTACAAAAGAGGTGGCACGGCGTTTTAGGGATGTGGTGGATTACGTCAAGAGCCATGAGGAAATAACCAACGTCCTTATAAGTGGAGGGGACCCACTGATTCTACCCACGAAGCTTTTGGAGGGGTTTCTTAAAGAGCTTTCCACTGTAAACCACCTCCGCTATGTGCGGATAGGGAGCAGGGTGTTAGCCACTTTCCCCCAGAGGATCTTGGATGATCCTGCTCTTGTGGAGGTGTTTGAGAGGTTTTCCCATGGTGGGAAGAAGGTCTATGTGGTCACCCATTTCAATCATTCCAGGGAGTTGACCCAGGAAGCTAAGGAAGCGGTGGCCAAACTTTTTAAAGCAGGGGTCGTAGTTTACAACCAGGCCGTTCTTCTCAAGGGAGTAAATGACAATCCTGATACTCTGGCTTCCCTCATGCGGGGCTTAGTGTCTATGGGCGTTGTTCCGTACTATCTCTTTCAGTGCAGGCCTGTGAAGCGGGTGAAAAAGAGATTCCAGGTGGCTCTGGAAGAGGGTTACTGGACTGTGGAGGAGGCCAAGAGGAGACTGGACGGTCTGGCCAAGAAGTTTCGTTACGTCATGTCCCATCGAACGGGTAAAGTGGAGATTGTAGGTATCCACGGTGATCATATATACTTTAAGTATCACCAGGCGGCAGACCCTTACGACACCGGGTTGTTTTTCAGGAGGAGGCTGAGGGAAGGAGCTGGCTGGTTGGACGATTTGGATGATATTATCCAGCGTAGGCTTGGAAGAAGCACTTCTCAAACTCCTCCCATCCCATGTGTTGGATGATGGTGCCCAG
>QMPS01000133.1 GCA_003648675.1 Aquificota bacterium | reverse complement strand
GTGCAACCTCATGGCTTATCCTCCTAATCCTCCAGTTCTCTAACCCTGACCAAGTGCTGCACCCTGAGAACCATGCCCCTGATCATGGGAGTATCCTCATGGACCACCACCTGTCTGGGTCTCCTCAATCCCAAACTCTTCACGGTGGCTATCTGTTTCTTATTCTTGCCAGCCAGCCCCCGCACCAGAGTGATCTCCAACTTCTTGGCCATGATCATCCCCCAAACTAGTAGATGATTTCCTTCACTTTTTTATCCCGGAGTTGGGCCTCCTCACCCAGGTCCCTAAGCATGGTGAGAGCTTTGAAGGTGGCCTTCACCACGTTCACCGGATTATTAGAGCCCAAGGATTTGGTGAGCACGTCCTTTATGCCCACCGACTCCATAACCGCCCGGACAGGCCCCCCCGCAATAACCCCCGTTCCTGGAGCAGCAGGCTTAAGCAAAACCTTGCTGGCACAGTACTTGGCCACCACAGGGTGGGGTATAGTAGTTTTGGACAATCTCACCCGGATGAGATGTTTCTTGGCGTGCTCTATGGCCTTTCTTATGGCGTCGGGCACCTCCCTAGCCTTACCCAGGCCATAGCCCACTACACCATTCCCATCACCCACCACCACCAAAGCAGTGAACTTGAAGTTTTTCCCGCCCTTCACCACTTTGGCCACTCGATTTATGAAGACCACCCTATCAGTAAGTTCCAACCCCTCGGGACTAACCTTCTCTACCAAAGCCTACCCTCCCTGCTGTCTAAAATTGAAGGCCCTCTTCACGGGCCCCTTCGGCCAACGCCTTCACTCTACCGTGATAGAGGTACCCTCCTCGATCAAAGACCACCGTCTGAATTCCCGCTGCCAAAGCCCTCTTGGCTGCCAAACGTCCCACGGCCTTGGCCCCCTCCTTATTGCTTCCTCTCAACTCCTTGGGAAACTCAGGGTCCAAACTGGAAGCGGAAACCAGAGTCACCCCTCGAGTATCGTCCACCAGCTGGACATATATATGTTTCAAGCTTCTAAAAACCACCATTCTGGGACGTTGGGGGGTGCCGAAAACCTTCTTCCGAACCCTCTTGTGTCTCCTTTTCCTCGCCTCTTCCTTGGTGAGCTTAGCCACGTCCCGTCCCTCCTTTACTTGGCCCTGCCGGCCTTACCGGCCTTTCTTCTAACTTCCTCACCCTCATATCTGATACCTTTACCTTTATACGGCTCAGGGGGTCTGAAAGCCCTGATCTCTGCCGCCACCTGTCCCACCTTTTCCTTGTCTATGCCTTGGACCACGATACGGGTGGCGATGGGACACTCAATCTCCACACCTTCGGGAATGGGATACTCCACGGGATGAGAGAAACCCAGCTGGAGGTGAAGGACCTTGCCCTTGACATCAGCCCTGTATCCCACTCCCACTATGTCCAGTACCTTCTGGAAGCCCTGGCTCACCCCTTCCACCATGTTGGCCAACAATGCCCTGGTGAGCCCATGGAGAGATTTGTCCTGCTTTGAGTCCGTGGGCCTCTCCACCCGGAGGAGCCCCTCTTCCTTTATGATCTTCATCCTAGGAGAAAACTCCCGCTCCAGCTCTCCCTTGGGACCCTTCACCTTTACTCGGGACCCGTCTATAGTCACCTCTACCCCAGGGGGAATAGGAATGGGCATCTTTCCGATCCTAGACATAAGCCACCTCCTCACCAGACCTCACACAAGACTTCACCGCCCACCCCCTGCCTCCTACACTCCTTGTCCGTCATTACCCCTCGGGAGGTGGAGATAATGGCTATGCCAAAACCGCCCATGACCCGGGGCAGCTCATTCCTTCCTATGTAAATCCTTCTCCCGGGCTTGCTCACCCTCTTCATCCCCCGGATAACCCCTTCCTGAACCCTGCCCAGATGGTCCTTCCTATATTTGAGGACCAAGACCAGGGTTTCCTGGACAGGATGCTGCTTCACCCAGTAGTCCTCTATGAATCCCTCTTCCTTGAGGATCCGGGCGATCTCTTTCTTGATCCCAGAAGCAGGAATCTCCACCTCTTTTTTGCGCACCATGAGGGCGTTCTTTACTCTGGCTAGCATATCCCCGATGGGATCCGTCATCACCATGGCCATCCCCCTACCAACTGGCCTTTCTCACGCCAGGAATCTTCCCCTCCAGGGCCAGCTTCCTAAAACAGATCCTACACAGATCAAAACGTCTGAGATAACCCCTGGCCCTGCCACACAGAGGGCAACGATTCCTATACCGCACCTTAAATTTAGGCGGCCTTTTCTGTTTCTCCATCTGCGCCTTCCTAGCCACGTTCACCTCCTCTTTTCACGAAGGGCATACCCAGTTTGGCCAGCAGCGCCCTGGCCTCTTCGTCCGTCTCAGCGGTGGTCACCACCGTAACCGACAGGCCCCTCACCTTGTCCACCTTGTCGTAATCTATCTCGTGGAAAATGATCTGCTCCCTCAGGCCCAGAGTGTAGTTGCCCCGTCCATCAAAGGAGGAATCACTCACCCCTCTAAAGTCCCTCACCCTAGGAAGGGCCAAGTTCATAAGCCTGTCGAGAAACTCCCACATCCGATCCTTCCTGAGGGTAACAGCCACCCCTATAGGCATCCCTTTCCTCAGCTTAAAGGCGGCTATGGACTTCTTGGCCCTCCTCACATAGGGACGCTGCCCCGCTATGAGAGCCAAGTCCTCCATGGCCCTGTCTATCACTTTGGGCTCTTGGACCGCCTCTCCCAAACCCATGTTGAGGACCACCTTGGTGATCCTGGGCACCTCCATGACGTTCTTATAACCAAACTCCCGCATGAGAGCCGGCACCACCTCTTTCTCGTATTTCTCCTTCAGTCGGGGCACCATCGCCTATCACTCCTTGTCTATAATCTCACCACACTTTTTGCAGGACCTAACCTTTCTGCCGTCCTGGAGAAACTTGAAACCCACTCTAGTGGGTTCCCCGCACTTGGGGCAGATGAGCATCACATTGGACAAGTGGATGGGAGCCTCTTTCTCTATAATCCCCCCTTGGATGGTCTGGGTGGGGCGCTGGTGACGTTTCACCACGTTCACCTTCTCCACCATCACACGACTCCTCCGGGGGAAAACCCTGAGCACTTTGCCCCTTCTTCCCTTGTCCTTTCCAGCAATGACCAGCACAAGATCGTCCCTCTTTATCTTCGTCATAACAGCCTCCATCACAGCACTTCAGGGGCCAAGGAGATGATACGCATGAAACCCTTTCTCCTTAACTCACGAGCCACAGGACCAAAGATCCTGGTACCCAGGGGTTCCCCTGAAGGTCTCAACAACACCACCGAGTTCCTATCGAAACGGATGTAACTCCCGTCGGGCCTCCTTTGTTCCTTTGTCGTCCTTATCACCACGGCTCGGTGGACTTCCCCCTTCTTCACATTGCCTTCAGGAGTAGCATCTTTGATGGCCACCACCACCACGTCGCCCAAACGGGCGTACTTCTGGGAGCTTCCTCCCAGCACCCTTATACACTGGGCCTTCTTGGCCCCCGTGTTATCGGCCACTTCCACCATGGTCTGAGGCTGTATCATGGGCCACCCTCTCCTCTCTTTCTAAAATCTCCACCACACGCCAGCGTTTATGGCGACTCAGGGGACGGGTCTCCTCAATCCTCACCCTGTCCCCCATCTGGCATTGGTTACCCTCATCATGGGCCATGAACTTTTTGCTCTTCTTCACCGTCTTGCCGAACAGAGGATGACGGAAAACCCTCTCCACCCTCACCACTACTGTCTTGTCCATCTTGTCGCTGACAACAATACCTTCCAACACCTTCCGACCCATCCTATCCTCCTAGGCCCTGCCCAGTTCCTTTTCCCTGATGATGGTCTTAACCCTGGCCAAATCCTTTCTAAGGGTGCGGTACTTGGCCGGACTATCCAAACGGCCCAGGGCCTTCTGAAACCTCAGGGTTAAAATCTCCCTCTTGAGCTCCTCTTCTTTGTTCCTCAACTCCTTCACAGTCATGGCTCTAAGCTCTGCTGCCCTCAGCATGGCTCCTCTCCTAACCACCCATCTCTCTGGTGAGGAATCTGGTCTTAATGGGCAACTTCATAGAGGCCAAACGCAAAGCCTCTTTGGCCACATCGGGAGCCACCCCCGACAACTCGTAAAGGAC
>QMPS01000132.1 GCA_003648675.1 Aquificota bacterium | reverse complement strand
CAACGAAGAACAACGCAAAAAGTACATCCCCCTTATAGCCAGCGGTGAGTACGCTGCCGCCAGCTTCGCCCTGACAGAACCCTGGGCAGGCTCCGACGCGGGAGCCATCAAAACCACGGCCGTTAAAGACGGAGACCACTACGTCATCAACGGAGAGAAGGTGTTCATCACCTCCGGTGCCTATGCCGGAGTTACTATGGTGGCAGCTGTCACTGACAAAAGCAAAGGCAAACACGGTATCTCCGTCTTCTTGGTGGAACAGGGCACTCCAGGCCTCATCATTGGTAAGGCTGAGGAGAAGATGGGCCAGAAAGGCTCCAACACCGTCTCTCTCATCTTCGAAGACTGCCGAGTACCTGCAGAAAACCTCCTGGGCCAAGAGGGAGACGGATTCAAGATCATGCTTGCCGATCTGGACGGAGGCCGCATCGGTATTGGCTCCCTGGCCTGCGGTATCATGAGGGCCTGCCTTGAGGAGTCCATCAAATACGCCAAAGGGAGAGTCCAGTTCGGCAAACCCATCGCCGAGTTCCAAGCCATCCAGTGGATGATAGCCGACATGGCCACAGACCTTGAAGCGGCAGAGAACATGGTCCTCAGGGCCGCCTGGCTCAAAGACCGAGGAGTACGCTTCACCCAGGCTGCCAGCATGGCCAAGCTCTTTGCCACAGAAGCAGCCAACAGGGCAGCATACAAAGCTGTCCAAATCCACGGGGGGTACGGATACACCAGGGAGTTCCCAGTAGAGCGTTTCTACAGAGATGTGAGGGTCACCACCCTCTACGAGGGAACCTCGGAGATCCAAAGGATAGTTATCGCCAGAAACATTCTGGGTAAACTGTGATGGGCAAAAAACTGAAAGAGGGCTACATCCAAATCTACACAGGAGACGGCAAGGGCAAAACCACTGCCGCCCTGGGACTGGCCTTCAGGGCCATAGGCCACGACTACAAGGTCTTCATGATCCAATTCATGAAGGGGTGTATCGAATACGGAGAGCTGGAGACAGCCCGGAGGCTCGCCCCCCACATGACCATTGTCCAGATGGGTCGAGATACCTTTGTGAACAAGGACAACCCAGACCCTGTAGATGTGGAATGGGCCCAAAAAGGGGTGGCTCTAGCCCACGAAATCATGGAGAAGAACGAAGTGGATATCCTCATCCTGGACGAGATCAACGTGGCTGTGGACTACGGCCTGGTAAGCCTGGAGCAGGCTATAGAACTCATGGAAAAGAAGCCCAAGGACATGGAGCTAATCATGACAGGCCGTTACGCCCATCCCGAGCTGGTGAAGAGAGCCCATCTGGTGACAGAGATGGTGGAGATAAAGCACTACTACTCCTTACTGGGGGTGGACTCCCGGGAAGGCATAGAACGTTGAGGTAAAGGGAGCGGAGGGGCTAGTCCCTTAACAACTTGGCCCCACGAAGGAGCGGAGAAAAATCCGGGCAAGGAGGGGGACAGATGTCTACCAAAACAAAAGAAAAGACGGGTCTCTTCAGCGAGGAGAAACTAGAGGAAGTGGTAGAGGCCCAGAGAGAATGGGAGGAAGGGCCTTTAGCAAAAGAGACCAGCAAGCACCCTGAGCGCATGCCTCGTTTCAGCACCATATCCGACCTGGAGATCAATCGGCTCTACACCCCTAGAGATATCCCCAACTTCGACTACTTGAGGGACCTCAACTTTCCCGGCTGTTACCCCTTCACCCGAGGTGTCCACACTACCATGTACCGAGGGCGCCTCTGGACCATGCGCCAGTTCGCCGGCTTCGGCACCCCTGAGCAAACCAACGAACGCTACCGCTATCTTCTATCCATAGGCCAGACGGGTCTATCCATAGCCTTCGACTTCCCCACCCTCTACGGCCGGGATTCCGACGACCCCATGTCCAGGGGAGAAGTGGGCAAGTGTGGTGTAGCCGTAGACACCCTCAAGGACTTCGAGATCATCTTTGAAGGCATACCCATGGACAAAATCACCACCTCCATGACCATCAACCCTCCCGCCATCGTACTGCTGGCCATGTATATCGTGGCCGCTGAGAAGCAAGGAGTCTCCCAGGACAAAATCGGCGGAACCGTCCAGAATGACATGCTCAAGGAGTTCATCGCCCAAAAGACCTGGATCTATCCCCCCATCCCTAGTCTGAGGCTGGTGAGAGACATCGTAGTCTACTGCACCCACCACGTGCCCCGGTGGAACACCATCTCCATTTCGGGCTACCACATCAGAGAAGCTGGCTCCACGGCCGTTCAAGAACTTGCCTTCACCCTGGCCGACGGCATCGAGTATGTGAAGATGGGAATAGAAGCCGGACTGGATGTGGACGCCTTTGCCCCTCGCTACTCTTTCTTCTTCGACAGCCACATGGACTTCTTCGAGGAAATCGCCAAGATGAGGGCCGCCAGGCGCATGTGGGCCAAGATCATGAAGGAGCGCTTTAGGGCCAAGAATCCCCGATCCTGGTGGATGCGCTTCCACACCCAGACGGCAGGCTGCTCCCTCACAGCACAGCAACCCTTGAACAATATCGTAAGAACGGCCATTGAAGCCTTGGCAGCTGTCCTGGGCGGCACCCAGTCCCTCCACACCAACTCCATGGACGAAACCTGGGCTCTGCCCACGGAAGAAGCTGTCACCGTGGCCCTCAGGACCCAACAGATCATCGCCTACGAATCTGGTGTGGCCAATACCATTGATCCCTTGGGTGGTTCCTACTTCATCGAAGCCCTCACCAACGAAATGGAGGAAAAAGCCTGGGAATACATCAACAAGATTGAAGAAATGGGAGGTATCATCCCCGCCATCGAGGTCGGTTATCCCCAGAAAGAGATCACGGAGGCTGCCTTCCGCTATCAACAGCAACTAGAGTCCAAGGAGAAAATTATTGTGGGGGTTAACGAGTTTATCATGCCCGGAGAAGAACTGCCCATCGAGATCCTCAAAGTGGACCCCGAAGTGGAACGGGTCCAGCTTGAACGCCTCAACGAGGTACGAAAGAAGCGGGACAACGCTAAAGTGAAGAGAATGCTACAAGACCTGAGAGACGCCGCTGCTGACGAGAAGGAAAACCTCATGCCCATCATCATAGACCTGGTGAGGGAATACGCATCCATCGGTGAGATCATGGGAGCTATGAAAGACGTCTTCGGGGAGTATAGAGACCCCGGGTACTTCTAGGAGGACGGCATGGAAGAGAAACTTTACAGCCTACAAGATGCCGTCTCCCGTTTCATTAACGATGGGGACGTGGTGGCCGTGGGAGGCGTGGGGCGAAACCGGTCCCCCATGGCCTTGGTGAGGGAAATTGTCCGCCAGGGCAAAAAGGACCTTCACATCGTAGGCCGGGAAAAAGGCATGGACTTCGACATGCTCATCGGAGCGGGCTGCGTTCGCAAGGTCTCCTTCGCCCTGGTGAGTCTAGAGGAGTTTGGTCTGGCCATGAACTTCAGGCGCAAGGCCCAGGCCGGGGAGATCGAGCTAGACGAACACGCCTGCAACTCTGTTATCACCTCTCCTCGGGCCGCCGCCATGGGACTTCCCTTCCTCCCCCTGAAGGGCATGTTCGGCTCCGACGTTTTTAGAGTCAACAAGAGCCTCACCGAGATCCGGTGTCCTTTCACGGGGGAAGAGTTGGCGGCGGTAAAGGCCATCAAGCCTGACGTGGCCATCATCCACGCCCATCAGGCTGACAAGCACGGCAACATACGCATCCAGGGATCTCCCTTTGAAGACATCCTCAAAGCCTGGGCCGCTGAGAGGACCATTGTCACCGTGGAGGAGATTATCGACAACGAGGAGGTCAGGGCGAATACCCATCTCACCACCATTCCCTATATATACGTCACCGCCGTGGTCCATCAGCCAAAAGGGGCCTGGCCTGCATCTTGCGATCACTATTACGACAGTGACATGGAAGAGGTAAAGGCTTACGCCCAGGCCATAAAAACCCCCGAAGGCTTCCAGGAGTACCTGGAGCAGCGGGTGCTCAATAGGAGGGATTGAAATGGCAGACTACACCGTGGCTGAACTCATGGCTGTTTGTCTGGCCAGGGAGATAAAGGACGGAGACAGGGTTCTACAGGGACTCTACTCCCCCCTGCCCATGATGGCCTGTCTCCTGGCTAAGAACTTCCAT
>QMPS01000131.1 GCA_003648675.1 Aquificota bacterium | reverse complement strand
ATACTCCTTTGAAAGTCGGTGTGTTTTTTAATTTCTCTGCTTGTTTCCAAAGAGGGACCTGTCACGTTCGTCAGTCTTTTGGTGTACCCCAGACCATGATGGTGACCTCTCTCAGTAGAAATTTGGTCTTCTCGCTATCAGTTTTCATAGCATTTTAGTCTACTTTTTCATTCCTTACCTTCCTTGTTCGTTTCTCTTTTTCCGTATTTTACTCTCCACAAGAACAGGCCCTGAGGTGGAGCAGGTGGTGATGAGCAGCGGAAGCCCTGTGGATGATTCAGAGCCCTTTTCACTTCGTCAAGGGTGGCTTTGCCTGTGGCTACCTTGACAGCTGAGCTCACGATGTTTCTCACCATCTTTCTCAAAAAGGCGTTGGCCTCTAGGGTGATGATTGTGAGGCCTCTGTAGGTTTCCGCCTTGGCCTTTATCACCTTCCGAACTGTAGAGCTTCCCGGCTTGGTGGGAGAGCCAAAGGCAGCGAAGTCATGTTCCCCTTGGAATAGCTCAAGGACTTTTTTCAGCGCCTCCAGGTCTACTTCTCTCTCCAGCACCCAGGTGTACCGTTGGAGGAAGGGGAGGGAATAGGGAGATATGAAATAGCGATACACCCGGCTAGAGGCCGAGAAGCGGGCGTGGAAGCTTCGGGGGGCTTCACTCACACTGCGGATGCGGATACTCCAAGGCAGATGGGTATTGAAAGCCCTTTTCATGATGGCTGTGGTAAGGTGGCTTTCGGTTTTGAAGTGGACCACCTGGCCTAGGGCGTGGACCCCCGTATCAGTCCTGCCTGCCGCCACTACCCTGACGGGATGCTGGACCACCTTTTCTATGGCCTTTTCTAAGGTCTCCTGGACGGTGCAGGCATCAGGCTGGTATTGCCAGCCTGAAAAGTCCGTGCCGTCGTAGGCTAAGACCATTTTTATCCGCCGGACTCCAAACTTATGAGTCTTTTCTTCCAATTCAGTCCTCCGCTGAAGCCTGTGAGTCCCTTCTGTCCCACTACCCGGTGGCAGGGGATGATGATGGGTATAGGGTTCTTTTTCAGGGCCTGTCCTACGGCTCGAGCTCCCTTGGGGATGCCTAAGCGGGCCGCCAGTTGGCCGTAAGTGAGGGTGGTGCCGTAGGGTATGGATCGAGTCTCTTCCCATACTTTGCACTGGAAGGGGGTGGCACTTGAAAGGTCCAAAGGAATGGGGGCAAAGTCCACCTGCTCCCCCGAAAGGTAGCGGTTGAGGAGGTTTTCCAAAGCCTTTTCTATCTCCTTTGAGGGCTTTCTGCCACTCCTTTGGGGCGGGAATAGAAGGCTTTTGAGTCCCTGGGGGCTCCAGAGTGTCAGAAAAGTGCCCCACGGTGTTGCCAAAGAGATTTTTTCCATGGTTTCCTGAAAATAGACTCTGGAAAGTTGCAAAGCAAGGGAGGTGTTTCATGGAGTGCATGGAAGCTCTTTTGAGCCGTAGAAGTATAAGACACTACTTGGATCGTTGTTCTGTAGAGCTAGAGAAGATTCGGAAGGCCCTGGAGGCTGCTCACTGGGCTCCTTCAGGGAAAAACAACCAGCCCTGGCGTTTTGTGGTGGTTTTGGAGAGGGAGGTCCGTGAGCAACTGGCCCAGCTCACCGTGTCGGGCAGAATCATCAGGGAAGCTCCGGTGGCTGTGGCTGTCTTCATGGACAGGGAGGTTTCCTATCATCGGGAGAAGGATGTCCAGTCTATAGGGGCCTGCATTGAGAACATGCTTTTGGCTTTTCACTGTCAGGGCCTGGGAGCCGTGTGGTTGGGAGAGATCCTTAAGAATCGGGAAAAGGTGGAGACCGTGTTAAAGGTACCCCCATCCTGGGAGTTTATGGCTCTGGTATCGGCAGGTCATCCTGCCAGGGATGGGTCGTCTACTCGGAGGCCTTTGGAGGAGGTGGTGGTCTGGTTTGATAACGGGGATTAAAATATTCCGCTTTTTGTTTGAACCTTCGGCCTGTCTCGGATACTAACAAAGAGAAAAAATGGAAAAGGAGGTGTGTGTGAGGAAGAAGATATTAATGGGCCTGGGAATGATGGCGGTGTTTTTTGTGTTTTTGGGGTGGCAGGGGGAGGCATGGAGTAAAATTCCTGCAACTGGCGTACTAACCTATCGCCCTTGCAGGTCTGATAGGGAGTGTGAGGACAAAATCCCCTGTACCAGGGACTTTTGTAAAAATGGAAAGTGTTATCACCTCCGTGTGGTCGGTTGCTGTGTTACGGTCAAGGATTGTGATGACAAAAACCCTTGCACCAGAGATGTGTGCAAGGGTAACAAATGTTACCATCTCAAGATCAAAGACTGCTGTGTGACTCCTAGAGATTGCGATGATAATAATCCCTGTACTGAAGATTTCTGCAGGCCTTACTTGGCTGCTGCTGGTGTGGGGGGTAAGTGTTACCACAAACCCATACTCGATTGCTGTACTTCTGACAGGGAGTGTGAGGACAACAATCCTTGTACCAAGGATTTCTGTGACAAGAAGAAGCGTAGGTGTGTTCACACTCGCATACCTGAGTGTTGTGTCACAGACAGGGACTGTGACGACGGGAATCGGTGTACCAGAGATTACTGTGACAAGAAGACCCGGACCTGCGTGCACAAGCCCATCCCTGACTGTTGTGTGAAGGACAAGGACTGTGACGATGGCGATCCCTGTACCAAGGACTATTGTGTGGACGGCAAGTGTGTCCACAAGAGGCTGGAGGTCTGCTGCAAAGAGGACAGAGACTGCGACGACAAGGACCCCTGTACTAAGGACTACTGCAAAGAAGGTCAGTGTTATCATGAGAAGATAGAGAACTGCGAGCCTAAATAGGCTGCAAAGGCTTCTATCTTGGGGACCTGGTTTGAGCTGGGTCCCTTTTATTTTTGTGAATCGACTTCCCTCTTGATTTTCAGGGAGGCCTGGCATATGCATATATGTGCAAAATGAATATATATGGAGGTAACAGTGGGGCCTCACGGTTGGGGGTACGGTGGAGGTTGGGGTAAGAGGGGAGAGTGGATGGCCCTTTGGGTGTTGGTAATGGTGGCCGAGGGGCCTGTCCACGGTTACGAGATTTTGACCCGCCTTAGAGAGGCGGGTATACCCCTCAATCCCGGTACCCTTTACCGAACTCTCAGGACCCTAGAGGCTCAAGGATTGGTGGAGTCCCGGTGGGTCATGTGTGGAGGACCTGCCAGGAGGCTTTACAGGATCACCCCCCAGGGGTGGGCCCATTTGAGGGAATTGAGGGATCTCCTCCAGGAGCAGAAGAGGGCTCTGGAGGAGGTGATGGAGCGCATAAATAAACTGGGTTGAAGGAGGTGAGACCATGTGGGGCTATGGTTGGGGTTATGGCAGAGGTTTTGGTAGAGGCTGGTGGGGCCGCGGCTGGGGTAGAGGCTGGTGGTGGGGAGCCTATGGGTACAGGACTCCCCAGGGGTTTACCTATGTGGGACCCTGCAGGTGCGGCTTCGGTCCCCATGCCTTTTATATGGACCCCTCTGGCAGGTTAGTCCATGCTTCCCAGGTGTGGGGCTGGGGTGGTTGGGTTCCACCTTATCCTGCTCCCCAGGCCGAGGCAGAAGACTTAAAGGCTGAGAAGGCCGACTTGGAGGCCAGGCTGAAGGAGATTGAGGCCAGGCTAAAGGAAGTGGAGGGAAGCTAAGGCCCTTGAGTGGTCCTCCATCCTTGAGAAGGGATGGAGGACCTTTTTGTTCGGGCCTTTAATGGCTGGTCTCTCCCCCTTTGAGAGTGTATTCTGACGCTGATTCTGGTAAGGGAGGTGCTCTGTGTGGTATGGGAACCCTTACGGCCAGCGGTGATGGTGGGGTAGAGAGGGCAATTGGTACTGTAGCGGTTGGGCGGATTATTGGCTGTGCTGGACGGTCAATCCTCTGCATAAGGGGCCTAAAGTATTGGAGAGGTACACTTTGCCTATAGTACACGGCCCTCATTTCTGGACAATGAGCCAGAAAGCGGCCTTTCACGGAGCTATACCACCTGTGGGGTTTGCTCCCAGTGGGTTTTGTTTCTCTTCTTAGCCTAGGAGTGCGTTCAGGAGCATCATGAGGACAAAGTCTCCTATGAGGGGAGAAGGTGGCCAGAGATGCCCCTACCAGTCCTCCTACAGGTTCCACCAGTCCTGTTAAGGTGGCCCATTTGAAGGCTTGCAAGGGGGTGT
>QMPS01000130.1 GCA_003648675.1 Aquificota bacterium | reverse complement strand
TACGTGGCTATGGCCTTTCTGGTGCCCCTTTTCTCCTTGCCTTTCATACTTTACCACTTTCACCGCTTTTCCCCCTATGCTCCCTTAGCCAATCTTCTCTTCATTGTGCCTGCCGGGCTCCTAGTGGTCCTGGGGCTCCTTCATCTTTTGCTGTTTCCCCTTCCATTTTTTCAGGGTTGGGTGGTTTTTCTGGAAAGGGGTCTTATCTCCTTTCTTCTCAAGGGGCTGGGTCTCATGGCTTCCCTTCCAAGAGCGTCTGTCTGGGTTACCCGCAGGGAGGCTGTCTTCCTCTCCCTCCTGGTGGTTCTGGGGTTGGCCAGCTTTTTTCTGGTCAGGAGGGGGAAGAAGTGGGCGTTTCTGCTGCCCTTTTTGGCCCTTTGCGTCTTTTTTGTTCCCCGTCCCCGGGGTATCCTTTTGATGGACCTGGGCAAGAGGGGCGGGGCCCTTCTCTTTCAGGGCGAGAAAGAGATCCTGGTGGATGCTGGGCTGGTGCGGGGCAGAGGGGGATGGGCATCTCTCAGAGATGCTCTTCTCTGGAGGGACGCGGTAGAACTGGATGCCCTGGTGGTGAGCCGGATTATCCCTTCTAGAGCCTCGCTGGTACCTAGGGTCTTGGAGAACTTCAAAGTGAAGCGCCTTTACCTTCCGGTGAAGGCCGAGAGGAAGGATTTGGAGGCTTCCATCCTCCGGGTTGCTCGGGCGAAAGAAGCGGAGGTGGTGAGAGTGGGAGAGCTCCTATCTGTAGGTCCTTTTTCTCTGGTTCCGAGGGGCAAAGCACGGCTGGAGGTGGAGATAAAGCCCCTGATCCTAAGAGAGACTTCCAAGGGATGGCTCTGGAAGGGCAAACTCTTAAAGCCATGGCAGGGAGGGGCTGTGGAGATTCCGGGTCCAGACCATGGGACTAATAGACGCTAGTGACCTTCTCTCTGACATAGCTGGAGCATCTGAGTCTGGCAATTGCGTGGGGTAAAGCTAGTGAAGTTGGCTTGGTAAGGGGTGGGGCTGACTGTAATATCCAGGGTGTGAGACTGCAATTCTACGCTGGGCTTGTTGGGTCAGAGGAAAGTTTTTTGACGGTTTTTGAGGGAAGGAGTATTCCCCCTTCAAAAAGCCTTGCCTTTGTAGTAAGTAGCCTTCTCGTGCAGATTGGGAAGGGGGGCAAAGTATGGAGAGGGTGTTGAGCGGTATGAGGCCTACGGGATTGCTCCATTTGGGCAACTACCTGGGGGCTCTGAAAAACTGGGTGGATCTCCAAGATGAGGGTTATGAGTGCTTCTATTTCATTGCCGATTGGCACGCCCTTACCACCGAGTATGCTGATCCTTCCCAGGTGGCCTACTACTGCCGGGAAATGGCTATAGATTGGCTAGCGGCTGGCTTGGACCCCGATAGAAGCGTTCTCTTCCTTCAGTCTCAGGTGCTGGAACATGCTGAACTCCATATCCTCCTCTCCATGATCACCCCTGTATCTTGGCTGGAGCGTAATCCCACTTATAAGGAGATTCGTCAGGAGTTGAAGGACAGGGATTTGGCCACCTATGGTTTTCTCGGGTATCCCGTGCTCCAGGCGGCGGATATACTCATCTACAAGGCCCACTACGTTCCTGTGGGGGTGGACCAGCTGCCCCATCTGGAACTCACCCGTGAGATCGCCCGACGGTTCAACTACCTCTACGGCAACCTCTTTCCCGAACCCAAACCCAAGCTTACAGAGACTCCCAAGGTGCCTGGGGTGGACGGTCGGAAGATGAGCAAGAGCTATGAAAATGCTATATATCTCTCCGATTCACCTCAGGTGATATGGGATAAGATTCGTCCCATGGTGACCGATACCCAGCGCAAGAGGCGCACGGATCCGGGTGATCCGGAGAGATGTCCCGTCTTCGATCTCCACAGGGCCTTCACTCCGCCCCAAGAGCGGGAGGAGGTGGTGGAGAAGTGCAAGACGGCAGGTTTTGGGTGTATAGACTGTAAGAAGATCCTTTATGAGCACCTCATAGGAGTGATGGGCCCCATGTATGAGAAGCGGAAGGAGCTGGAGGCCCAACCCTCCCTGGTGGACGAGGTGGTCCTGGAGGGTTCCCAAAGGGCTCGGGAAGCGGCCCGGCGGACCTTGGAGGAGGTGCGGGGGGCCGTAGAGCTCTGGCGCCCATCAACGGAAGGGGGAGCCGAATAGGCGGTAAATGAACCTGGCTCGGATCCGGAGTTCCTTGTCGGGCCAGTCGGTGGGGAAGGGTCCGAAGGGGCTGGCAGCTCTCAGGGCTCTCAGGGCTTCCTTATCCAGCACAGAAAATCCTGAACTCTTTAGAACCTTCACTTCGGCAAGCTCTCCACTGCGGCTTATGACAAAGAGGATGTGTACCACCCCCTGAATTCCACTCATCCTGGCCTCTAGGGGGTAACGCCATACTAGATAGAGCTTGTCTCGGATATGTTTGAAGTAGGAGATGTATTTGGAGTTGGTGGTATCCAGGGAGATCTCTTGGGACTCTCCCCTACCCATCTGGGGAACAATCTTTTTGGACTGTTCGCTGATGAGAGAAGGGTCGAAAAGGGGAATCTTTCTCCTGGGGAGAGGCGGTATTATCTGGGTCTGGGGGCCTGTTTGGGGCAGTACGCTCACCAGTTTCTCTCCTTTCTGGGTGCCTTTGCCCTTCTTGGGGGTTTTTTGAACCTCCTTTTTCCCTTCTCTGCCTTTCTTCTTGGAAGGGGGCGAAACTTTTTCCTTTCCCTTCTGAGCCAGTTTGGGCCTCTTCTTCTCCCTTTTTCCCTCTTCTCCCTTTTTGGCTTCCAGTTTTGGCGTGGCTACAGGCTGCTGGCCTGGTACCAGAGTGATGCGGGGTTTCGGTGGGGTTATGGGAAGGCCCGGCTGGTAGTTGAGGGAGCTGGATTCTCCTGAGATGGAGGATCTCTCTTGTTTACCCCTGGGCCCTTTTTTTTTCATGGAGTATTGGGCAATGATGTGTGCTTTCTTGGGTTTCTCTTCCTTTTTGGGTTTGTGGATGTCCAGGATTTTCACATAGACTAGTTTTTCCTTCTCTAGTTCCTTTTTCTTCTCCTTGGCCTTTTTGGCGATTTTTTTCTCTTCTTTTTTGAGAGTGAGGAGGGTTGGGGCTCTTTCCACAGTCCAGCTAGCCAACCCAAAGAATCCCATGTGGAGGAGGAGGGATAGGAGGAGGAAGGGAAGGAGGCTCTTTTTTGTGTAAGAGCGCTTCCTTCCGTCTTCGTCGGGCGGCTTTGAGAAGAGGGTTCTCTTCATTCTACTACTTCCACGTCTCCTGCTCCCACAGAGAGGAGGGAGCCTCCCAGGGTTCTCACCAGCAGGGCGCCCTGGGGGGTGATGCCGACGGCCCAGCCCTCCCGGCCGTCTTCCAGATGAACCCGGCGTCCCAGAGTGTAGTTGTACTGCCTCCAGTACCTTAGCAGTTCTTCTTTATGGCCTTTTTTGAGATCCTGGTACCGGCTCTCCAGGGTTTCCATGAACCATGCCAGGATCTGGGCCCTTAGAAGGGGTTTGCTTCTTTCTATCATGAGGGATGTGGCCCTGGTGGAGATTTCGGGAGGGAAACCTCCCGGGGGGGTGTTCACATTGAGCCCTACCCCTACCACCAGGAATTGGGGTTTGGTACCTTGACTTTCCATCTCCACCAATATGCCTGCCACCTTCTTCCCCCTTATATATATGTCGTTGGGCCACTTTATCAGGGCCTCCAGGCTTATCCTCTCTCTGATGACTTGGGTGAGAGCTACAGAAGCCAGAAAGGTGATGTGGGAGATCTCAAGGAGGGAGATGGAAGGCCTGAGGACCAATGAGAGGTAGAGGTTCTCTCCTTTCGGTGAAAACCAGGAACGCCCTTGACGTCCTTTACCCCTGGTTTGGCTTTCTGCCACCACCAGGGTCCCTTCTGGTGCCCCTTCACGGCCCAGTTCCCGGGCCACACGGTTGGTGGAGTCCGTCTGTTCCAGAAAGTGGTAGTTTCTGCCTATTTCTTGGCTTTTGAGGAGGGCTAGGAAGAGGGGGGGGATGAGGAGATCGGGGATCTCCTCCAGGGTGTAACCCCTTCTGGGAATGGATTTTATAGGTATTCCTTGGCTTTTTAAGACTTCTATCCTCTTGTGGAGGGCTACTCGGCTCATTCCTACCTCTCGGGCCATGGCCTCTCCCGAGACGGTTTCGCCAAGGTGCCGTATGAGGGTGGTTACTATCGT
>QMPS01000129.1 GCA_003648675.1 Aquificota bacterium | reverse complement strand
GTATTAAGCTGGCCATGACCAAATCAAAGAGGGAGGTGACCACCGCTGCTGTGGGAAAGGCTATTCGGGGGAGGGCCATTTTTTTTACTACCCCAGCATTTTGAATAACGCTGGGACCGCACCGGGCTACGGCGTTGGAGAAGAAGCTCCATGGGACCAACGCACTGTAGGTGAAGAGGACATATGGTATCCCTTCGCTGGAGATCTTTAGAACACCTCTCACAAAGGTGAAAATCACCATGTAAAATAGAGGCTGTAGCAACGCCCATGTAGGTCCCAAGAGGGATCGTCGGTACTGCCCTTTGATCTCCCGAGCTACTAGGGCCCAAAGAAGTTCAAGGAAACTACTCACGTCAGTCTTTCCGCTCTCGAGAACAATATATTTGCCGTTTGATGCTTTCACAGTTACTAGAGACTCCGGTTTTTTCTCTCTCGAGTTTGGAATTCCACGCTGTTTACGAGGGAGTTTGTAGGCTTTGTTGCATTGTGCGTGTACAATTCTTCCAACTGGGCTTCCGTTTTCTCTGGGATAAGTCTCACCTAAGCTCCTAGTTTTAAGGGAGTTCAGGTTCGAGGTTGAGGTATTTTTAATTTAACCAATCCTCCGGCTTCTCGGGTCTGAGCCCGGTTCATCAAAGCTACTCTTTTAACCTGACATCTTATGCCTTGGTATGTCTAAGTGGACTTCGTGAGTTCATTTATGAAGGTAGTCCAGTTCACGGTACAGTCAAGCCCTGTTATGTGGAGCTTAAGATCTTTTCTTAAGATGTTATGGGTCATGTCAGTCTTATGGCTTCCTTCAGTATTTTGTTGACAAAAGGGTTGTCTTCTGATCTTAGTGCACTCCACTCTTCCTCTGTGTAGACTAGGGGTTCAATGGGTAGATCGGTCAGGTCCAGGATCTTGCCAATTCTGTCGAAGATTCTCTCTTTGAAGTCGCCCACGACAATGAGGTCTATGTCGCTGCCTTCATGGATTTCGCTCCGGGCTACAGATCCGTAGAGATAAACTTCTTTTACAGGTAAGGTGTCTCTCAATTTATGGGCGAACTCTTTCACTCTTTCAAGAAGGTTTTGGCTGTTTTCAATATTAATTCTGCGCAACTTATGCATTGTTCTGCATCCTCTTTTTCTTAAAGTACAGCTTTTTAAGGTTTTGTGTTTTATAAGGTACTCTTCTGGCTTTGATATGGCAATCGGGATCACAGGACTCCCCGGGTAATGTTTTTTTTTACTTCGTTTATGAACTGCTCCAGGTCCTGCATGTGGTGATGGATAATGTGGTAAACCACTTTGTAGTCAATCTCCCAGTACATGTGGACCAGTCTGTTTCTAAATTTGCACATGGCCGATAGCTTCTGGGCAAGCTCAGGAGGTATGAGACCCTCTGCGCCAAGTGTCTCAAAACACTGACCATACTGTTGGGGCACCTTGCCCAGCTTCTTTGCTACTATGTGATAGCACATGTTTATTGAGGCTTCTATGGCTGTTAGTAGTCTGGATCTGGCAATGTCTTGATAGTCTTCGTTTGATAGGAACTCTTCCAGAGAGACTTCTCCCAGTTGCCTAAGTCTGATTAGAGATTTCTCTATATCGTTGATAGCTTGTCTGAGCCTGTCTTTATTTATCTGTTTCACCGTAGGCTTCCTTGGTATAGTGACTTAGAATTGGTTGAAGGTCTTGGTATTTCCTGGCTACAGTGGTTACAAGATCGGTAAAGGCTTCTTCGTCTTTGCACACCAGTAGCTTACCGGTTATCACGTGATAGAGGAAGGTGATAGGGGCTTTATTGACCACTCTGATTTCGATAGGAAATGTCACATTCAAGGCTTTGCTTAGTCTGTTCTCTAAGTCCAGCTCGTATGTTGGGGAAAGGGGTTTTCCTTCTTTGATGAAGATCCCTATGTCTATATCCCTGAACGCTCTTTCCTCCAAAAATGATCCGTAGAGAAAGGCGAGAACTATCCCGTCTTCCCGGGATAGTTCATTTTTCAGAACTTCCATTAGCCTTTTCTTTTCCCCGTTGGTCAGAGTAAATGACTTTACCTCTGAATGGCCAGTAGTAGTCAACTTCGGCGTCTCCCCTTTTTATTCTTGCTTATATAAGAAGGTATCCTGATTTGGGGTCGGGTGCAATGGTGCTGTTTGGGGAGTGAAGGGTCATAGGTAGATCTTTACGAAAATAGCCCCCAGGAGGATGGCCCCGGAGATCAAGAGGTGGGGGTCTCTGAAGAAGGTCTTTATGGGATCGCTACCTTTACCTTCTTTGAGGAGCTGTAGGTATCTGAGTATTCCGTAAATGGCGGGTATGGTGGTGAATACGAGGCCCTGGCCCCTTTCTACGGTATAGAGGATATAGGTGATGAGGGCGGAAGCAGAGGTGAGAAGGAGGGCGTTGTCCAAAAAGTCTGTTGTGTAATTGGTGAGGGTGGGTCTGTGGTTGGAGGCTTGGATGCCTAGCATTGAGAGTTCCACTCTTCTCTTGCCTAGAGATATGAGGAGGGCCATAAGGAATACGGTGATGAGTAACCAAGATGAGGCGGGGATGCCTGTAGCTCCTTCTCCGGCCAGCACCCTTAACAAGTAGCCTGTGGCCACTATGAATATGTCCAGTAGAGTGATCCTTTTCAGGCCCAGGGAGTAAACGCCGCTGAGAGTGATATACAAGATGAGTATAAGGAGAAATTTTCTTGGCAAAAAGAGAGCCAGGAACAGGGAGGGTAGAGCTAGGAGGATGGCGAGCTTTATACTCTCTTTCTTTGTGATTTTACCTTGGGCTAATAGGCGATTTTTTTTTGAGGGGTGTTGTTTGTCCAATTCTACGTCCATGATGTCGTTGAAGATGTACATGGCGCTGGCAGCCAGGGAGAAGGAGATGAAGGCTTGTAGGGTAGATCCCAAAATTTTGACTTGGAGGAGTTGCCCTGCAAAGAAAGGCACCGCGAAGATAAGGATATTTTTGAACCAGTGGTGTAGTCTTAGAAGATTTTTCAGGTCTTTAGCTTTGAGATTCACTAATTTCCCCTTTATAACTTTGTCTAGATCTTCTAAAGTTTTTAACAACTGGTTGCAAGGGGAGAAAGTATGGGGAAGTCGGTTCGTTTGGCGGTAGTAGGGGATTTGATTCTGGATGAATATGTTTTGGGCACCCCTGAAAGGATATCCCCTGAGGCCCCTGTGCCTATAGCTCGGGTAGAAGCTAAGGAGTATCGCTTGGGCGGTGCGGCTAATGTGGCGGCCAATGCCCGGGCCCTGGGGGCGGAAGTGGTTCTGTTTGGAGTGGTAGGTGGGGACGAAGAGGGAGAGGTTCTGAGGGGTATGGCAGAGAAGGCTGGGGTAGATCCCCGGTGGGTGGTGGATCCTTCCCGCCCTACTACTCTCAAAACTAGGGTGATAGCTTTGCCTACCCGACAGCAGCTTATACGGCTGGATATGGAGGATGGGAGCCCCCTTCCTAACGAGATCGTGGATGGGATTCTGACCAGGTTGGAGGCTGCTGGTCCTTTCTATGGAATCCTGGTTTCGGATTACAGGAAGGGGGTGGTGGTCCCAGGGCTTGTGAATCGGATCGTGGACAGGTTTCCCGGTGCCCCCGTGCTGGTGGACCCGAAAGGAGATGATTACTCCCTGTATGGGGGTGCTTACCTGATGAAACCCAACAGGCGGGAGGCTTTGGTCTTGGGGTCTACTTTGGAGAGCGGGGTTGAAAAGATCTTTTCTGTCACGGACTGCCGATGGGTGCTGGTTACTCTTGGTGGAGAGGGAATGGCCCTTTTCTCCCGGGATGGAGAGAGAAGGGATTTCGCCGCCCAGGCCCGGGAGGTTTATGATGTGACGGGAGCGGGGGATACGGTGCTGGCTGCATTGGGAGTGTTCCTGGGGGAAGGAATGGCCATGGAAGAGGCTGTATCTATGGCCAATGTGGCGGCGGGACTGGTGGTGGAGAAGGTGGGCACCGCTGTGGTTTCCCGGGAGGAGGTGGAGAAGGCCTTGCTGGGTCAGGGGAAGATCTTTTCGGCCAGGGTGTTGAAGGGGATTCTGGAAAGTTTGAAGGCTCGGGGTAAGCAGGTTGTTTTTACTAACGGGTGTTTTGATGTCCTTCATCCAGGCCACTTGGATCTCCTCCGTCGGGCTAAAGACGAGGGCGACGTATTGGTGGTGGCCATCAACAGTGATGAGTCGGTGAGGAGGCTCAAAGGACCAGACAGGCC
>QMPS01000128.1 GCA_003648675.1 Aquificota bacterium | reverse complement strand
CTGCTGGCCATCCTGGTCTCTCACCACATGTGGCTCCACCTCCTGGCCCGCCAGGAAGAGGTGACCCCTCGGGCTAAGGGCCGTTTTTTCAGAAGGCTGGGGAGAGATGGAGGAGCGGTGATCCTTCTCTCCTTGGCGGATGCTTTGGCCAGCAGCGGTGAAGTGGGGTTTTATCTTCTCCTTCCCCTGGCCCAGGAGATGATAGACTTCTACTACTCCCGGTTCCTGGTGGATAGGAGGCTTCAAAGGCCTCTCTTGAGTGGTCATGAGGTGATGGAGATCCTCTCTCTAAAGCCTGGGCCTCAGGTGGGGGAGGTCCTTAAAGCTTTGGTAGAGGCCCAGAGTGAGGGAAGGGTGACTAACTTGGAGGAGGCCAGGGAGTTTCTTTTGGGGTTAAAGGTCAGGGGCCAGAGGCAAAGGTAAAAGCGTAGGTTATTGAACGGTCCCTTATGCCTTTAACCTTTCCTTGGTTTTCGCTGCCCTTGCGTCTGTCCTTTTTCCAGTTTAGTTATAAGGAGGGAGGTGGCTTATGGAGTTTCCTGAGGACCTGCTTTACACCAGGGAGCACACTTGGGCTAGGCAGGAAGAGGATGGGCGGGTGGTGATTGGTGTGACCGAATTTGTCCAGCGGGAGCTGGGCGAAATCTCCTATGTGGAGCTGCCTCGGGAAGGGGAGAAGGTCTCCCAAATGGAGGTTATAGGATCTGTGGAGTCCTTGAGAGGGGTGACAGAGATCTATTCGCCCCTTTCGGGTACGGTGATGGAGGTAAACGAGCTCCTCTTGGACGATCCAACTGTTATTAATGATGACCCTTACGGGGAGGGTTGGATTGCCGTGGTGGAATTGGAGGACCCCTCAGAGTTGGATAGGCTCATGGATGCCTGGGATTATCAGGCGTTGATTGAGAGGGAGTTGGAGGGGTTTTCTTTGGAAGATGACGAAGAAGAATAGCTCCGTGTTTTATTTCACTTCCTTGTTTTTGCCTGAGGAAAACCTGGGGAAAACCCTGTGGATTGAGGCTCCATCTCTAAGGGTTTTGAGGTGGCTTGTCATTTTGCCTGAAAATTAGGCGCTCCTCTTGTAAGGGATTAGCTTAGCGTAACCCTTTCTTTTTCAAGGACTTCCGATAAGAATCTGCCGGTTATTGACTGAGGAACCTGGACAACCTCTTCGGGAGGACCTTGGGCCACGAGGTAGCCCCCCTCTTCCCCTCCTTCGGGTCCCAGGTCTATAATCCAGTCGGCGTTTTTTATGATATCGGGATGATGTTCTATGATTATCACCGTGTTCCCCAGGTCCACCAAGCGGTGGAGGATTTCCAGGAGGCGACGCACGTCTTCCAGATGTAGGCCTGTAGTGGGTTCGTCTAGGATGTACAGGGTGTGGCCCTGGGGTCTGCGTGAAAGTTCCCGGCTCAGTTTCACTCTCTGGGCTTCTCCTCCCGAAAGGGTGGTGGCGGGTTGCCCCAGCTTGATGTAGCCCAGGCCTACCTGGTTGAGGAGCTCCAGTTTCCGGTGGATGGATGGGATGGCCTGGAAGAACTCCAGAGCCTCCTCTACAGTCATCTCCAGGACTTCGTGAATGTTTTTACCCTTGTAGCGGATGTCCAGGGTCTCTTGATTGTAGCGCTTCCCCTGGCACACTTGGCAGGTGACGTAGAGATCAGGCAGGAAGTGCATCTCTACCAGTATAGCTCCTTCTCCTCTGCAGTGCTCGCACCGTCCTCCTCTCACATTGAAACTGAACCTCCCTGGGGTGTAGCCCCGGGCTCGACTCTCGGGGAGACTGGCAAAGAGCTCCCTGATAGGAGTGAAGAGGCCCGTATAGGTGGCTGGGTTGGACCGGGGGGTCCGACCTATGGGGGACTGGTCCACCATAACCACCTTGTCCACGGCTTCGGCTCCCAACAGCTCTTTGAAAGGCCCACAAGCCATACGGGTTCTGTAGATCCGGTTTCTCAGGGCAGGATAGAGGGTCTCCACTATCAGGGTGGACTTGCCCGAGCCTGAGACCCCGGTGACGCATATCAGACATCCCAGGGGAAGAGAGACGTCGATCTCCTTGAGGTTGTGGTGAGATGCTCCTCGGATCTCAAGCCATCTTTGGGCCCTTCTCCTTTGGGCGGGGATGGGAATCCGCTTCTCTCCTCGGAGGTATTGGCCCGTTATGGAATTGGCGCACCTCTCTACTTCATAGGGGGGACCTGCTATCACCACCTCTCCGCCTTTCCTCCCCGCTCCTGGCCCCAGGTCCACCACGTAGTCAGCGGTCCTGATGGTGGCTTCGTCGTGTTCTACTACGATGACCGTGTTACCCAGGTCCCGGAGGCGTTTCAGATTTTCCAGGAGTCTATGCTGGTCCCTGGGATGGAGTCCCACACTGGGTTCGTCTAGGACATAGGTGACACCTACCAAGCCCGATCCTATCTGGGTGGCCAGACGAATTCTCTGGCTTTCTCCCCCCGAGAGGGTGGCTGAGGCTCTGTCCAAGGTGAGGTACCCTAGTCCCACCTCTTCCAAGAACTCTAGTCTGGACCGGATCTCCCTGATAATCCTGTGGGCTATGGCCTCCTTTTCCCCTGTGAAAGAGAGGTGGGAGAAGAACTCCAGGGCCTTCTTCACGGACATGGCGGCTATCTGGGCGATGTTGAGCCCTTGGATCTTTACGCTGAGGCTTTCGGCTTTGAGACGTGTGCCCTGGCACTGGGGACAGGGCTTCTCTTTCATGTACTGTTCTATCTCTCCCTTCACCCGCTCGGAGTCCGTTTCCCTGTATCGCCTTTCTAGATGGGGGATCACCCCTTCAAAAGGGGCCACAAATCCCCTCTCCCGGCCCCGCCAACGGTATCGGAAGGCCATTCTTTGGGAGGTGCCATAGAGGATGGCTTCTTGGTCTTGGGGTTCCAGCTTGCAGAAGGGCACGTCTGTGGGGATGTTCCGCTGCCTGGCCAGTACCATAAGGAGCTGGGTGTGGTAGTCTGAGTCCCTCCAAGGGACAATGGCTCCTTCGGCTAGTGAAAGGGAGGGTTCCACCACCCTGTCGGGATCTATCTCTTTATGGAAACCCAAACCGTCGCATCGGGGACACGCCCCGTAGGGGGAGTTGAAGGAAAAGATGCGGGGAGAGAGCTCTGGTAGGCTCACACCACAGGTGGGACAGCTCAGGGTCTCGCTGAAGAGAACCTCTTGACCGTCTTCCCTCCAAACTACCACTAGGCCTTGGGAACGGTTGAGGGCCAGCTCCATGGAGTCTGCCAGGCGGTTTCTGTCTTTGGCCCTCACCACCAGCCGATCTACTACCAGCTCGATGGTGTGTTTCTTGTTTTTGTCTAGGGATATGGGCTCTTCCAGGCGCCGCACCTCTCCGTCTATTCTCACCCTCACAAATCCTTCCCTTTTTAGGGATGAGAGGAGGTCCCGGTATTCTCCCTTTCTTCTCCTCACAAGGGGGGCCAGGATCTGGATCTTCATTTCCCGGGGCCAGGAGAGGACGGTTTCCACCATCTCTTGGAGGGACATGGATGTGATGGGTTTCCCGCATTGGGGGCAGTAGGGGGTGCCCAGGCGGGCGAAGAGGAGCCTCATGTAGTCGTAAATCTCTGTCACTGTGCCTACGGTGGATCTGGGGTTTTTGCTTACCCGCTTCTGCTCGATGGCCACGGCGGGAGAGAGCCCTTCAATGGAGTCAACGTCAGGCTTTTCCATAAGTTCCAGGAACTGGCGTGCGTAGGCGGATAGGGATTCCACATAGCGGCGCTGTCCTTCGGCGTAGATGGTATCTAGGGCCAGACTGGATTTGCCCGAGCCCGAAAGCCCTGTTATGACCACCCAAGCGTTTCTGGGGATCTGGAGGTCTATATTCTTAAGATTGTGCTGCCGAGCCCCTTTTATGGTTATCCACGGACTCATCCTTCGCTTTTCACCTTTTTGTCCTTTGCCCCAGATTTATAATCCTTATCTGCCTGGCTGCAAAGCCTTACCCTTTGGCCAGCTCCTGGGAGCGGCGGGCGGCGGCTTCCACGCTGTCCATGATGATGCCTTTGAAGCCTGCTCGCTCCATGGTGTGGAGGGCGGCTATGGTGGTGCCTCCAGGAGAGGTGACCATCTCTATCATGCGGGCGGGGTGCTCTTGGAGCTCTTCTATGAGTTTGAGGCTTCCCACCATGGTTTTCAGGGCTAGGGTGGTGGCCAGGTCTCGGGGCAGCCCCACT
>QMPS01000127.1 GCA_003648675.1 Aquificota bacterium | reverse complement strand
GTGGGTGTGGGCATAGACACGGTGGAGTTGGATAGGATCGAGAGGGCTATGAAGAGGTGGCCCCGATTCCTGGATAGGATCTTGACGCCCCGTGAGAAAGACAGGGTGGGAGGGCGTGTGGATAGGGTGGCTGCCCGCTGGGCGGCTAAAGAGGCCCTTTTTAAAGCCTTGGATCCACCATCCCGGGGACTCCATATGGGCTGGCGGGATGTGGAGGTGATGAGCACCTCTTCTGGCAGGCCCTTTTTCGTCCTCAAGGGGCGGGTGGGGAGGTATGTGAGGGCCAGGAACTTGAGATTGCATCTTTCCCTTTCTCATGATAGAGGGAGGGCCGTGGCCCTGGTGTTGGCTCAGGGGAGACCTCGCTCCAGGACTGGAAGGGGCCTGGGGCTTTAGACCCGAGAGGAGGTGTTTGTGTGGAATTGAGGTGTTACGAGTCGGTGGTAGTCTTTATTCCCGAGTTGGAAGATGCCCAGTTGGAGGAACAGATTGACTGGGTAAAGGGGCTTCTGGAGAAAGGGGAGGCTCGGCTGGTGGAGGTGGAGAACTGGGGTAGAAAGAGGCTGGCCTATGAGATTGAGAAGAAACGAGAGGGATACTACGTTCTCTTTCGCTTCAGGGCTCCAGGGACTGTGGTGGAGGAACTGGAGAAGAGCTACCGTCTGAATGGGAACGTTTTGCGCTATCTCACTGTTAAGAGGAAGGACAGGGAGTGTGAAAAAGCCCAGAAACCCGAGGAGTCGGGTGGGGAGGGATGAGAAGTGGCTATAAACATTAACAGGGTGATTCTGGCGGGCAACCTCACCAGAGACCCCGATGTCCGTTATCTTCCTAGCGGCACCCCCGTCACCAGCTTCAGGTTGGCTGTCAATAGGAGATTTAAGGGTAAGTCTGGTGATGTGGACGAGACCTGCTTTATAGACGTTAAGGTCTATGGCAAGCAGGCGGAGAGCTGTGGGGAGTTCCTCTCCAAAGGTAGAAACGTGTTGGTGGAGGGGTATCTGCGCTTGGAGCAGTGGGATTCGGAGGGTGGCAAACGTTCTAAACATGTGGTGGTGGCCGATAGAGTTCAGTTCTTGGGGTTTGTTAAAGAGAAGGAAGAAGAGGAAGTGGTGGCCCCTGATGTGAGCGATGTGCCCGTGGAGGATGACGACGAAGATTTCCCCTTTTAGTAGGTGATTGACTGAAAAAAGATTGTCAGGAGGAGTTATAGATGGCTGGCAGGGACGATAGAAAGAGGAGGTTTTACAAAAAGAAGGTATGCCGCTTTTGTGCCGACGGGATCCAGGAGATCGATTATAAGGATGTGAAGAGGCTTCGCAACTACCTCACGGAGCGGGGTAAAATCGTGCCCAGAAGGATCTCCGGCACCTGTGCAAAGCATCAGCGCCAACTGGCCAGGGCGGTTAAGAGGGCTAGGATACTGGCCTTGTTGCCTTTCACTGTCACAAGATAGGGGGGGTCATGATCAACGCAGGAGCCGTCAAGCCCAATATGAAACTGGAGATTGACGGGGAGCCCTATCTGGTGGTGGGCGCCGACCACGTGAAGCCTGGCAAAGGCCAGGCTTTCTCCCGGTTCAAACTGAAGAATCTGAAGACGGGGTTGGTGGTGGAAAAGACCTACAAAGCAGGGGAGAAGCTGAAGAAGGCCGATTTTCTGGTGAAGAAGGCTCAGTATCTCTACAGTCAGGGGGACGAGTTTTATTTTATGGACTTGGAGACCTATGAGCAGGTGATGATCCCTGCTGATGTGCTGGGCAGGGATAGAGACTTCCTGGCCGAGAACATTGAGGTGAAGCTTCTCCTCTTTAAAGGAGAACCCGTGGGTATAGATCTCCCCACGGCCGTAGACCTCAGAGTGGTGGAGACGGAGCCTGGAGTGAGGGGTGACACGGCCTCTGGGGGGAGCAAGCCTGCTAAGCTGGAGACGGGGGCTGTGGTTCAGGTTCCCTTCTTTATCAATGAGGGGGACGTTGTGAGGGTGGATACCAGGACTGGGGAGTACGTAGAGAGGGTGAAGTAATGGACAAAAAAGAGCTGTTGGAGTTGATCAAGGAAATGGCTGATCTGCCGATAGGTGAGTTAGAGCTGGAGATAGACGGGGTGAAGCTGAGGCTGAAGAAGGCCGTGGCTCAGCCTGTCGCCGAAAAGGTGGAGACTCCTGCCCAGCCAGTGCCCACTCCTTCTCTTCAGCCTGTGTCCCCTACCCAAGAGGACACCCCTCAGTTTCCCCCCGATGCCGTGGTTATTCGTTCGCCCATAGTGGGTACCTTCTACCGGGCACCGTCCCCTGACTCTCCCCCTTATGTGGACATAGGCGATGTGGTGGAGAAGGGACAGACCCTTTGTATTATAGAGGCTATGAAGATCATGAACGAGATTGAGTCGGAGGTTCGGGGGGAGATTCTGGACATTCTTGTAGAGAACGCCGAGCCTGTAGAGTACGGTCAGCCTCTTTTTCTGGTTAGGCCCCTTTCTTAAAGCATGATAGAGCGGGTCCTCATAGCCAATAGGGGGGAGATAGCCCTTCGTATCATACGGGCCTGCCGTGAACTGGGGGTGGAGAGTGTGGTGGTCTATTCTGAGGCTGATGCTTACTCCCTTCCCGTTCAGCTGGCCGACAAGGCTATCTGCATAGGCCCTCCTGAGCCCATCAACAGTTATCTCAATGTTCAGAGTATCATGAGTGCTGCTGAGGTGGTGGGGGCTCAGGCGGTTCATCCTGGATATGGCTTTCTTGCTGAGAATCCCGAATTTGCTGAAATCTGCTTGGCTTGTGACTTGGCTTTTATAGGGCCTCCTCCCCATGTCATCCGACTTATGGGTGACAAAGCCGAGGCCAGAAAGCGAGTGGCCTCCTGGGGGGTGCCTGTGATTCCTGGTAGTCCAGGGGAGGTGACTACGGAGGAAGAGGCCCTGGCCATTGCTCAGGAGATTGGATACCCCGTTCTCATGAAGGCCGTGGCAGGAGGGGGAGGTCGAGGTATGCGCCTGGCCAGGGACGAGGATGAGCTGAGGCAGGTCTTCAACACAGCCCGTTCTGAGGCAGGAGCTGCCTTTGGGTATGCTGGTCTGTACGTGGAGAAGTTTGTTCATCCTGCCCGTCACATCGAGGTCCAGGTTCTGGCCGATGGTGAGGGTAGGGTGCTGGTTTTGGGGGAGAGGGACTGCTCCATCCAGAGGAGGCATCAGAAGGTTTTGGAAGAGGCTCCCGCCCTCATCTCCCAGGAGCTTCGAGATCGCCTTTTCAGAGATGCTCGGCTGGTAGCTGAAAAGGTGGGCTATGTGAGCGCCGGTACTGTGGAGTTTCTGGTGGACGAGGAGGAGAACCACTACTTCATCGAGATGAACACCCGGATTCAGGTGGAACATCCTGTTTCCGAGATGGTCACGGGTCTGGATTTGGTGAAGGAGCAGATAAGGATCGCTTCAGGGGAGTCTTTGGAGTTAGGCCAGAAGGATGTGGTCTCCCAGGGTTGGGCTATAGAGTTCCGCATAAACGCTGAGGACCCTCGCTCCTTTAGACCTTCCCCGGGCAAGGTGGAGAGGTGGGTGGTACCCGGTGGGCCTGGGGTGCGGGTGGACACGGCCCTCTATCAGGGCTACGAGATGCCCCCTTTTTACGATTCTTTAGTGGCCAAGCTCGTCGTTTACGGAAGGGATAGGGAGGAGGCCCTGAGCCGTGGAAGGAGGGCTCTGGCCGAGTTTAAGGTGGAGGGGATACAGACCACTATTCCCCTGCATGAGGCTATACTGGATTCTGAGGAGTTCAGAGAGGGAAGATGTCCTGTAGATTGGTTGGAAAGATTTGTCTGGTGATGTGAAGAACTCTATCTTGGTCACAAAATTTTCGGCTTTAGGGGATGTGGTACATACCCTCCCCGCCGTCAGGGTGCTTAAGGAGAGCTACCCTGATCACCGTATTGTGTGGGTGGTGAAGAGGGGTGTCGACTCCCTTCTGAAACATGTCCCATTCGTGGACGAGATTGTGGCCATGGATCCCGGCTACAGAGGCTTTAAACAGGCCCTTTCCAGAGTGAGACTGGAAAGGCCTGTTATGGCCTTCGACTTTCAGGGTCTTATCAAAAGCGGACTTTTCACCTATCTCTCTAGGGTTCCCGTGAGGGTGGGGTTTCATCCCCGCCAGGCCCGGGAGTCTCTGGGGGGATGGTTCTTGAATACCAAGGTGAAAGTGGACTCTTCCCTTCACGTGGT
>QMPS01000126.1 GCA_003648675.1 Aquificota bacterium | reverse complement strand
GCTATGGGTGCTGTCACATCATTGCCCAGCACAATATCCACCCGGGCATTGACGATCTGTCCCGGGGCCACCTCCTCCAACCCAGCGTGGTCAGCCAGGATCTTCTCCGCCATAGTCATGGCCATAATCACTCTCCCTCCAACACCTTGTTCACCGCGTCCAGGTAAGCCTTTATGCTGGCCTCCACAACGTCCGTAGCCACACCCCGGCCCACCACCTCTTCCCCTTTGAGCCTCACCCTGAGAACCACCTCCCCCAAAGCATCCTTACCCTCGGTAAGGGCCTTGATGGAGTAACTCAGAAGTCGCCCAGTGAAGCCCGTGATCTGATCTATGGCCTTGAAAGCCGCATCTATGGGACCCGTTCCCTTAGAAGCAGCCTCCTTGGTTTCCCCTTCTTGAAGGAGAACCACCCGGGCCATGGGCTCCTGGCCCATGCCTGAGGAGATAAAGAAGTCTTGAAGGATAAAAGCCCCCGGCCGCCGGGACAGGACATCCTCCACAATGGCCACCACGTCCTCGTCGTAGATCTCCCGTTTCTTCTCCACCAGCTCCCGGAACCTCTGATAGGCCAGCTCCAAACGCTCTTCGTCCAAGGAATAGCCCAGTTCTCTGAGCTTATCCTCAAAGCTGAGGCGCCCAGAATATTTGGAAAGGACCATGGGGCTCCTGGGATATCCCACGTCCTCGGGTCGCACAATCTCAAAGGTACTCTTCTCCTTAACCACGGCCATGAGGTGAGACTCCACCTTATGGACAAAGGCTGCCTTACCAATGATTGCCTTGTGGGGCTGGACCATCACTCCTGTCATGGCTGTGAGGATGCGAACGGTGCGATAAAACTCCTGGGTCTCCACCTCGGTGACAAGGCCCAGATCCTCCTCCCACAGTTTCAGAGCCATGACCACCTCTTCCAGAGCAGCATTCCCCGCCCTGGTGCCTACACCTCCTATAGTAGCATGGAACTGGCGAGCACCAGCCTCCAAGGCAGCCACCGAGTTGGCCGTGGCCATGCCCAGGTCGTCATGACAGTGAATGCTCAGGAGGGGAGCCCCTTCGCCCAATTCTCCCTTGAGCCAAGAGATGACTCGAGCAATCTGGGAGGGCAAGGCACCGCCTACCGTGTC
This sequence comes from Aquificota bacterium, assembly GCA_003648675.1. Taxonomy (GTDB): domain Bacteria; phylum Thermosulfidibacterota; class Thermosulfidibacteria; order Thermosulfidibacterales; family B14-G1; genus B14-G1. Next base: position 3,108 of record QMPS01000126.1, on the reverse strand, counting down.
GGACATGTTTATGAGGTCCACCCCCTTGTCGGTCACAGCCCGAGCCATCTCCAGCAAAAACCCCCTATCCGCCCTGAAAGCATCCTCCAAGGTAAACTCCACCTCCACATCCCGGTTCTTAACCATGTCCAGGGCTTTCATGGTCCTCTCCATAGCCTCTTGAGGGCCAATATTGAGCATGTGTCTCAATTGGATCCGGGAAACAGGAATGTAAAGGTGAATCCTGGCCCTCTCAGCCCCCTTCAAAGCCTCCAGGGCTGCCCCTATCTCCTCCTCTTCAGGCCTAGCCAAAGCCATGATGACGGGCCCCCGTACCTCCTGGGCCACCAGAGAGACCGCCAAGGCGTCATCCTTCCCCAGACCAGGATAGCCCGCATCTATCACGTCCACCCCCAGTCGGGCCAGCTGTTGGGCAAACCTCACCTTCTCATCAGGGGTGAAAGAGATCTCAGGAGACTGCTCCCCATCCCTTAGAGTGGTATCCACCACGTAGACTCTCTCCATAGCCAACCTCTCTCAGGTTTTACCGTGATTTAGCACAAAGAGGGCCCAAAAACAAAGAGACAAGAGAAAGGGGAGCCCCTTTGGACTCCCCCTAAACAACTCCCAATGACCAGAGCGCCTATTTCAACTGGGAAATGGCCTCTTCTATTCTGTCCAGTCCTTTCTTGATGTTCTCCATGGAAGTGGCATAGGAGAGACGGGCTCCCTTGTCCTCACCAAAGGCCACACCAGGCACAATGGCCACCTTAAACTCATTGAGGAGGTAGTCGGCAAAGTCTAAAGAACTCTGAATCACCCGGTCGCCATAGCGCCTACCATAAAGGCCAGCGAAGCTGGGGAAGACATAGAATGCACCCGAGGGATTGAAGCAGGATACTCCCTCCATGGAATTGAAGCGCTGGACGATGTAGTCTCTTCGCTCCTGAAAAGCCTTAACCATCTCGGCCACACAGTCCTGAGGACCCTGTAGGGCCGCCAAAGCCGCCGATTGGGCCATAGAAGTGGGGTTAGAGGTGGACTGGCTCTGGAGCTTATTCATAGCCGCCACCACGTCCCTGTTGCCAGCCACCCAGCCGATTCTCCAACCCGTCATAGAGTAAGTCTTAGACACCCCGTTGACCAATAGGGTGTTCTCCTTCACCTCAGGCGAGAGAGTAGCAAAAGGCACATGCTGGAAGCCGTCGTAAATGATCTTATCATAAATCTCATCAGATATGACCCAAATATCGTGCTTCAGAGCTACCTCGGCCAGCTTTTCCAGCTCCTCTTTGGTGTAAGAAGCCCCTGTGGGATTGCTGGGATAGTTGAGGATAAGAGCCTTTGTCATAGGTGTTATAGCCTCCTCAAGCTGCTCGGGGGTAAGCTTGAAATCGTTCCCATCCAAGGTCTCCACGATGACCGGCGTGGCCTCGGCGATATAGACTTGAGCGGGGTAAGTAACCCAGTAAGGAGAAGGAATGATCACCTCGTCCCCAGGCTCTAAGAGAACCATAGCGATGTTGTAAAGGGAGTGCTTAGCACCACAGGAAACGATGATCTCCTCTTTGGCGTACTCCAAACCATAATCCCTGGCCAGCTGGTCGGCCACGGCCTGGCGCAGTTCGTCAATGCCAGGCACGGGGGTATATTTAGTAAAGCCCTCTTTCAGGGCCTTAACGGCGGCTTCTTTAATGTGCTCGGGGGTATCGAAATCGGGCTCCCCTGCACCGAAACCCACCACATCCACACCCTGGGCCTTGAGAGCCTTGGCCTTGGCGGTGATGGCCAGGGTAGGAGAAGGTTTGATCTGGGACATCCTGCCTGCGATCTTCACTTCCATGACTCCGCCTCCAACAAGTTAAAAATTTCACAACGTGCAACATCCTGCAACATATTACCCGTTTGAAATTCTGTCAACCGTCTCAGAGTAGTTATCGAAAACAGACTGAAAAACCCTGGAAGTACTCTCAATCCCCTTTCTTGACTGGAGGGGTGATGATCCTCACAGGCATTTCTATAGTCCTCTTCATTATTCCTAGGAGGCCAGAACCCACCGCCGTGGGAGAGAGGGGGATGACGGTGGGATCGGCCAGCCTGCCTGTCACTCTCACAGGGAAAGAGACCAGGGTCCTGCTCTTACCCGTAAGCACCCGACCCAGCAGAGGTATGTGACTCACCACTGTGTCCAGGGTCTTAAAAGGCGCCACCAACACCGTGAGATTCAGCCTCTCTTTAACAAAGTCCACCCTCCCATCAGCAAAGATCTTCATAGAATCCCCATTTATGATACCCTCATCCACAAGGAGGACCCCGTTCTTGAAGTGGGCATTCACCTTCATAGAGCTATAAGCGAAGCCTTCTTTAGCCAAGTCAGGCAATTTCCCCTTGAAGATCTCCGTAACGTTGAGAACGGCAAATATTTTGGAAAGGAGGGTAAGGCGGTACACCCGTCCTCTTCCAGCTTTAAAGTGGAACTCTCCCGTAGAATCCTCAGACAGAGGATCCTCTTTGCCCCGGGCCGTCAAATAACCCTTAAGGCTGAAAGTGCCCTGGGCCAATCTCTCCTCGTCAAAAAGGCAGTAAAGGGCACTCCCAAAGTCCCTTTTACGAGCACGAACCTTGATCTTCATAGTGATCTTTCCCGGAAGGAAGGTGATAGTCCCTGGAGTAGCTACTCCGCAGATGAGAGCTTTTTCCACCACCACCTTGACCTGGTTAGGAGAGAGAAGCACTCTGGCCTTCACAGGGCTCCAAGTATAGTCCCCGTAGAAAAGGGAAAATATCCTTGCTCTCACTTCCCCACCTATGGGCAGATCCCATTTCCCCTTTGGCTCCCTTTCATCCTCCTTCCCAAAAAACTCTTCTATCTCCTTCACATCCAAAGAGGAGGAAGACAGGTCCAGGTCCATGTGAAGGCGGTCTTCCACCAGCTCCACCTTCCCTTCGACCGCCAAAGAACTGTGCTTTAGAGAAAGAAAAGCCTTCTTAACCTCCAAACCTGTACCACAAGCCTCTACACTTGCCTCATCTATTCCCAGAGGCATTCTCACCCCCCAGAGATAAGTGAGGCCCTTCACCTCCAGGTTACCCTTAGCAGAAAAATCAGCCACCTTATCCAACACAATG
>QMPS01000125.1 GCA_003648675.1 Aquificota bacterium | reverse complement strand
TTGTCACAGACCAACTGAAGAGTGAGTCAAGCTACACCGGCAGGATAAAAAAAATAGACTGGCAGAATACCTTCCATGTGATGGACAGGAAGAACATTAAAGACACCCTGGTAGTAGGCTACGAATATCGGGAGGACGAAGGAAAGAGCACTTCTTGCATCGTGACGGCCAGCTATTGGGGAGGATGGTTTTTGGGCGTTACAAAGACCAAGACCAGGTTTCCCTTCCGCAGGACCCAGCTCATCGGATACTACGCCCAGAACGAGCTGAAGCTCTGGGACAGCCTCACCCTCTTGGCCGGTTTTAGGATCGACGACCCCGATGAGTTTGGCGGAAGGACCACCTACAATCTGGGAGCCAGCTACCATCTGAAGAAGACCGATACCATCTTCAGGGTTCGCTATGCCACAGGCTTCAGGACCCCCACACTCTTTGAGCTCTACGCCCCTCCCAATCCTTCGTGGTGGTTTTTGGGGGGGAACAGGGGTCTCTCACCGGAGGAGGGAGAAAGCTACGAGCTTGGTCTTACGCAGTCTCTCTTTTCCAAGAGGCTCACCTTCGATTTCACCTTCTTCCACGAGGCCGTGGACAAAAAAATCATTTATTACATCGATCCTGTAACCTGGCAGGGGACATACAGGAACATCGCCACTGTGGTGGATCAGGGCATAGAGGCAGGGCTCACATTGAGGCCATTTAAAGGCTTGCTCCTTAAAGCCAACTACACCTATGTAGACCCCGAGGACAGGGAGCGCCACCTCAGAGTGGAGCGGACACCCCTGAATCAGTGGAGTGCCTCGGTCTTTTACACCTGGAAGGACAGAGTGAAGGCTTTCCTGGGGGCCAGGTTCGTAGGGGACAGGGTGGATAGTTACTGGTCCAACAGGACCAACCACGTGAACGCATACACTGTGGTGGACGGCAAGGTGAGCGTTAAGGTTTGCTCTCATTTCGAGGTGTTCGTGAGAGGAGAGAACATCTTCAACCGCCAGTATGAGGAGGTGAAGGGATATCAGGCACCCGATGCTTCCTGGTATTTGGGTGGTAAGATAAGGTTCTGAGGTTTGGGATTGTTGGGGGAGCCTGCCTACCTTCTGTAATGGGGGGACAGTGAATGCTGTCCCCCGTTTTGTTATGGTAGGGGTACTGAAGTCAAAGATTAGGGAGGACGGAGCATGGGAGGGTTCAAAAAAGAGACTTTTTCGAAAGGTTATGTCCAAGTCTACACGGGTAACGGCAAGGGTAAGACCACGGCGGCTTTGGGCCTCACCTTGAGGGCAGTGGCCCACGGCATGAAGGTCTATATTGCCCAGTTTCTCAAGGGACAGGATTACGGTGAGCTCTATGTTCTCAAGGAGAGAATGGGGGATCTGGTGGACATAGAGCAGTTCGGCACCCCCAAGTTTGTTAGAACGGGTCAGATCAGCGACGAGGACTACCAGCTAGCCCAAAGGGGCTTGGCGAGGGTGAGGGAGGCCCTCTTTGAAAAGGACTACAAGATTGTCATTATGGAAGAGGCCAATGTGGCCATGTATATGGGTCTTCTGGATAAGAAAGAGGTCCTGGATATCATCAAGAGCAAGCCTGAAGATAAGGAGCTCATCCTCACCGGCAGGTATGCCCCTGAAGAGATCATCGAGGCTGCCGATTTGGTGACGGAGATGAGGGAGGTGAAGCATTACTACCAGAAAGGGGTAATGGCGAGACCCGGGATAGAGAAGTGAAGAAGGCATTTATCTCCTGGAGTGGTGGCAAGGACTCTATGTTGGCCCTCTATAGGGCTATACAAATGGTGGACGTGCCTTACTTACTGAACATGCTCTCGGAGGATGGCTCCGTCTCCCGATCGCATGGTCTAAGCGCTGAATTACTAAAGGCCCAGGCCGCTGCTATGGGGAAGGTGATTGTTCAGAAGCCTTCTACCTGGAAGGGATATGAAGAGGCGTTCAAGAAGGCGGTTTTGGAGTTGAAGGGGAAGGGCATCACGGTAGGGGTCTTTGGTGATATCGAGCTTCAGGAGCACAGGGACTGGATAGAGAGGGTTTGTAGCGAACTGGAGATTGAGCCTGTCTTTCCCCTCTGGGGTATAGATAGGATAGAACTTATAAACGAGTTTATAAGTTCTGGTTTCAGGGCCGTTGTGGTGAGCACCAGGGCGGAGATCCTTGGAGAGGAATGGCTGGGCAGGGAGATTGACTGGGGGTTTGTTAAGGATATGAAGGCTTTGGGCGGCGTGGATCTCTGTGGTGAGAAAGGGGAGTATCACACCTTTGTCTTTGATGGCCCCATCTTCCTTTGCCCAGTAGGGTTCGTGGTTGGAGGCATTCGAAGAGAGGAAGGACGCCTGTTCTTAGAGTTAAGCCATGAAGAGAAACGTTGATATCGGTTTGGAAGGCGTGAGGGGTGCCATTATTCATCATGCCTTTAACGGGCACCCCTTAAAGACCTTCCTGGTTACCTTTGAGACCAAAAGGAAGGTACTGAGTACTCAGGATGGCTTCAAGGAAGTGAAGTTTGTAGGAAACAACCACGCTCCACAGGAGCTCTGGGGCTACGTCCACAAACACTTCGATGAGTACAGGCTTCGTTTATGCCATGACCTGGGCATCACCCTTGAGGACACAGCCATGCTCTTTACCGGTGCAGATGTAGATAACATCTGCATTGTCTGTGACGGTTACAGGGATGTGAGGTTTTGCGCCTGCATCACAGCCGGCGTGAGGACAAATGCCCAGAGGATTGGGGTGGATAAGGCCAGCAGTGTGGAGATAGACGAGGGGAAATTTGAGAATATCGATACAGTAAATGTCATTCTTCTTACAAATGCCCACCTTTCTGGCGGTGCCATGGCGAGAAGCCTTATCACCATCACAGAGGCGAAGACCATTGCCTTCCAGGACCTGGACATCAGGAGTTCATACAACCCAGCCCTTCAGGCAACAGGTACAGGGACAGACAGCATCATAGTCGTTGGCGGCCTTGGCCCCAAGATCACCTTTGTGGGTGGTCACACATTGGCTGGAGAGACAATGGCCAGGATCGTTACCCATGGCGTGAAAGAGGCCATTCTGAAAAGTGAGCCTTCATAGGGGATGCGGGAAGGTGACAGGGGGATTAAGAGAGATTGAAAGGATATCGAGGTCTATTATGCCAAGTTGGAATACCAGATGCCTCACTGTGAATAGGCGTTAAGTAATAAATGGGAATGCCGATGCGATACAGTAGAATCGTTTCCATGGCCCCTTCCAATACAGAGACTGTGTTTGCCTTGGGAATGGGTGAGAGCCTCGTTGGGGTGACAGAGTACTGCAACTATCCCCCAGAGGCTAAGCTAATAGAAAAGATAGGGGGGTTCTCCACCCCTGATATAGAAAGGATTCTCTCTATATCTCCAGATCTGGTCTTAGCCATGGACTTTCATGAGGGCATGGGGATTACGCAAGAATTAAGCGATAAGGGCATCCACTGTTGTCTCTTGTCCTCTGAGTCCATATTTAAGGCCCCCCAAAACATCGTGAAGATAGGCAAAGTATTGGGCTGTTTAGAGAAGGCATTGAACATGGCCCAACAGGTAGATCAGGGGATAAAAAATGTCCTTAGTATAGCTGCAAGGGCCACTCATAGGGTCCGGGTATGCTACCTGTGTGACATCGCCTGTGCTGCATGGAGGTCTTGCCATATGAGCAAGCTGATGGAGATGTTGGGTGGCATAAATGTGGCAAGGGATATAGCCGAGGGTGCAGATGAAGATACAGTCATCAGAGAGATAATCTCTCAGGACCCGGAAGTTGTTCTCTATTCACAGGGATATGAAAAGAGCGAGGAGCTTCTATCAGCCGTGATGAAGGAGCCTGAATTTATAAAGACAAGTGCATATAGAGGAGGTAAAATTTATGGATTGAAAGCGGAGTTGATCTGTCGTCCTGGCCCTCGTGCCGCTGAGGGTTTAGAGACGCTGGCCAGGCTTATTCATCCCGAATTGTTTGAGGGGTGAGTCTTGTGGGCGTCTACCACATCACCTATGCACCAGGGCCAAGGGAGGTGTACCTTTACTTTGAAGCAGAGTGCAACCTTTCCTGTTGGGGTTGTATAGCAAAATTTCATCCCATAGCCTTTAGGCTAAAGGAGGAGTTTTCTTCATATAATATTCTTTTGACGAATGGATATAAGCTTGTAAGGACAGAGGTGTTAGATGAGATATGTGTGAGTATAAAGGCTGTGACAGAGGCTTTATTC
>QMPS01000124.1 GCA_003648675.1 Aquificota bacterium | reverse complement strand
CCTCCAGACAAAGCCACCAGCACCCGGTCCCCCCTTTCCAGGAGCCTGTGTTCCTCTACTGTCTTTCTCACCCTCTCCAAGAAGGCTTCAGGACCCATAACCCGCCTCATCCAGAACGATTGGCCTTATAAAAAATCTGGTTCCCGTGCCTCACCGCCTCCAGTCTCCCCTCATCCAACAGCTCCCCTAAGTATTTAGCCACTTCTAGGGCACTCACCCCCAAAACCTTAGCGATATCCTCCTTAGAGCAAGGCCTCCTGGCCACTGTCTCCACGATGGCATCCCGTAGACCCTCCCTCTCCTTGGCCTTCTTGTCCGTGGGGTAGGCCACCACTTCGGCCCTGGGCCCGAACAGAGGCATCAAAGCCTCAAGCTCTTCCAGAGAAAGGGGTTCCCCACCATGGGCCGGGGGCCGCACCACGGTGTTGAGCTGAACCCTGGCAGGATTGATCCTCTTCACCAGCCCAGCTAAGGCCTCCAGCTCTTGGGGATGGTCGTTGACCCCCTTGACCAACAGAACCTCCAACCACACCTCCCCTGAAAACCCCCGGGTGAAAATCTCCAGCCCATCCACCATATCTTGAAAGGAGATAGAGGGATGGGGTCGGTTTATGACCCTGTAAACCTCCTGAGTCCCCGCGTCCAGGGAAGGCAGCACCACATGGGCCCCCATCAACTCCTTCCTTACCTGGGGATCCCTCAGGAGAGACCCATTGGTGAGAACCGCCACGGGCAGGGGAAACCTCTCCCTAATCCAACTGATAAGCTCTCCTATGCCTATGTGAAGAGTAGGCTCCCCAAAGCCAGAAAAGGTGATAAAGTCCGTCTCCACCTCCAGAGACCAAAAAGCCTCCAACTCTCTTTTCACCTCCTCCAGGGGTACGTACTTCTTCCTCTCCACGGTTTTAAGGGTAGTGGGCCCCACCTCGCAGTAGATACAGTCATAAGAACATACCTTGTAAGGCACCAGATCCACACCCAACGACAGGCCCAGTCTTCTAGAGGGCACGGGACCGAAGAGATACTTAAACTTCATTTCTTTCCTCTCCCCTTTAGAGCCGAAGCTTCTCCTTGATGGCCTTCTCCAGGGCAGCCTCCCGCCGCCTCCTATAGAGAGACCTCTCCTTCCGAGCGTGGAGGACCTGGAGATAATGAAGGAGAGCTATGAGGAACATCCCACCCAAGAGGTTTCCCAGGGAAGCGGGAAGGAAGAGCCTAGAGAACCAGAGACCCAGAGTCACCTGGGCACCGTAGACCTTACCCAAAAGCACCTCGGAGGTGGAGACCACCACGTGAGTGAAGGACCCCACCGCCATGACAAAGATGCAGCTCCATATGGCCATAAGCTTGGCCACATCACTCCTGGTGGCCAGGACCAACCAGGTCATGGTAGTGATTATGGCCCCAGCGAAAACCGCGCTCATCAAGGTCTCCATGAAAGGACGGGAAAGCTTATGATGGGCGAGGGACAGGAGATAACCCGACGGCAGACTCCCCAGCACCCCCTTCCCCCCAAGGTAAACCACGAAAGCGAAGATCACCGCCCCCAACAGGTTACCCAATAGGGTAAGACCCCAGAGTTTGGCCAGGAGCCCCGGGTGCTCCTTACCATCTATCACAGGGATGACAGGGATGAGAAAGTTCTCCGTGAAGAGCTCGCTCTGGGAAAGCTTCAGCAACACAAAACCTATGGGAAAGAAGAGAGCCCCAACCAGAAAGGCCGCACCATGATTGGTATCCCCTCCAACGGCTCCCGCAGCCGCAGCCATAGCCACCGCTCCGAAGGTGACATGGAGGGCACCGATCACCCCCGACATAAACATCTCCAACCACGGTCTAGCCAGGCGCTTTATCCCCTTCTCCATGGCAACGGTGAACACAGCAAGGGCATCTCCCTCTTCGTCTTTGTGCCGCTCCCTGAGCTGAAAGAGGGCCTGGAGAAAGCGCTGAGAGTGCTCCGCCTCGTCCACCATAATCTTCTCCAACACCTGAGCCGTCTCGGCATCAGGTGAAGCCATGGCATCCTGCCTATAAGAGTTGACCGCCATATCCTCCAGGACGATGTTGAGACGCAAGAGGTCCTCATCGGTCCTCATCTCCTCCACCAAGGCCATGATCTCCTTCTCTTCGTAGGGCATATCCCCCTGGGGCTCCCCTCCCAGGGCCCTGATACGATCAGCCAAGAGGGCAGCATGGTGGGCCTCTGTACTGGCTATGGACCTGAGGAGAAGGGCAATGTCAGGATCCTTAACCCTGTCCACCTGAGACCAGTAGATCCTCATGGCGGCCCGCTCGGAGTATAGATTGTCCTGGAGACGCTCCAAGAGCTTCTCTGTGGTGTACTTCATCTCAACCCTAACCTCAGCCTCAAACTTAGCCCTCAGCTTGCTTCTATCCTAGCTCCCACTCTATCGTTTCCCACCGGTCTAAGGCACTCACCACATAAGGATCCCTGGACTCCCTGTAGGCCTCAACAAATTCTATCATCTCCCCAAGCTCCTCCTCGCCCACATCCTTCTTCAAGGGCACCTCACCCCACACGGCATCCTCCGTCCAGGTGAGCCTCCTTCCACCTGCTAGCCACACCAGCAGCCCCCATGGAGTAAGGGCCAAAGGGATCCCCCTTTTCAGATGCTCCTCCAGTTCTTTCACCTCCATTCTATGCCCTATCTTACCCCTCGGAGGCAGCAGGACTCTCATCGCCCTGAAGAGTCCCTCCTCCACTCCCCTCGGCAGCCTACCGGGGACATAAATCACCTCAAGCCGGGCCATGGTCTCCTCATCCATAGGGGAATAGCGGACCTCTACCACCTCTTCCCCCCTCCATCCCAGAATGAAGCGGGCCCCTCCTTCTTCCAGCTCCACCCTATAAAGGCGGAGTCCCATCCCACCCAGATAATGGGCCGTCCACTCCTCTAAAAGCTCTTCTACCCTCATCTCTGCCCCTCTCCAGAGATTTGCCCCTCTCCTACCACGAAGGAAGGAACCTGGCAATTTTTCGTCAACAAGGTGCCCTTTGCTCCCTATGTCCCTTTCAGATAATCTCTAGGCCATGGCAACTCTGGCTGTGGAAGTGGCTGGACTAAGAAAAGTCTACAAGAAAAGGGAAGCCGTCAGGGGCATATCCCTCACTGTAGAGGAAGGGGAAATCTTCGGCCTAATTGGCCCCGACGGTGCAGGAAAGAGCTCCGTTATGAAGATCCTGGCCGGGGTTCTCTCCTTCAACAGCGGAAAGGTGAGGGTTCTAGGCAGGGACTACCCCAAAGGAGCTGAAGATGTGAAGAAAGACCTGGCCTTCATGCCCCAGGGCATAGGGCTCAACCTCTATATGGACCTCTCCGTCTGGGAAAACATCGAATTCTTCGCCCACCTTCGGGGAATTTCCCCTTCCACCAGGGATGAAAGGGCCCGACGGCTCCTGAAAGCCACAGGCCTGGCCTCCTTTGAAAACAGGTTAGTCCGCCATCTGTCGGGAGGCATGCAGCAGAAACTAGGCCTATGTTGCGCCCTCATGTCCCATCCCCGACTCCTGATTCTAGACGAACCCACCACAGGGGTGGACCCTCTATCCAGGAGGGAGTTTTGGGACCTCCTCTTCGAATTTGTGGAAGAGGGCATGACGGTCATCCTGTCCACTTCCTACATGGACGAAGCCGAACGCTGCCATCGCATAGCCTTCATGATAGACGGATCCATCATCTTTCAAGGAGACCCTCAAGAGCTCACTGGCACCGGCTACCATCTAGAACAGGCCTTCTTCCGCATTCTAGAAGAAGAGAGGCCCCAAACCTTCCATCTTGCCCTTCCCTCCTCCCTACCCCCCCAAAAAAAAGATGGAGTTCCAGCTGTGGTGGTAAAAAACCTCTCCAAGTGGTTCGACTCCTTCAGAGCAGTGGACTCCCTCTCCTTCACCATAGAAAAAGGGGAGATCTTTGGCCTCCTGGGTCCCAACGGAGCTGGAAAGACCACAGCGATAAAGAGCATGGTGGGCCTTTTGGAGCCCACCGGGGGGGAGATCGCCATAGCAGGGCTGAACAGGAAAAGCCAGTTGAGCGACATCAAGCGCCACATAGGCTACATGTCCCAAAAGTTCTCTCTCTACAGGGACCTCACGGTGTCGGAGAACATGGAACTCTACGCCACCCTCTACGGTCTATCGGGCAGGGAACTCAAAGAGAGAAAAAACTGGATTCTCAAAATAGCCGACCTAGCGGGTCAGGAGAAGATGCTGGTGAGGG
>QMPS01000123.1 GCA_003648675.1 Aquificota bacterium | reverse complement strand
GGGGATGTTATCAAGGCTGTAGCTCTGGGGGCTGATGCTGTTTACATCGGTACGGCGGCCCTTCTTGCTGTGGGGTGTACCCTTTGCCATAAATGCTACACAGGCAAATGTGCCTGGGGGATCACCACCAACGACCCCTACATTGCCAAGAGGCTCAACCCCGAGATCGCTGCCGAAAGGCTCACCAACCTGCTCAAGGCATGGGCACATGAGATGAAAGAGATGTTGGGGTTGATGGGCATTAACGCCATTGAGAGTCTCAGGGGGAACCGTCTCAGGCTCAGAGCCGTGGGGCTCACCAAGGAAGAGATGGATATTTTGGGTATTCTACCGGCGGGGGCGTGATCGGTGAGGCAGATCAAGAGGAGGATATATCCTATAGAGGAGAACTGCATGGGGTGCAGGCTCTGCGAGGTGGCCTGCGCTGTGGAGCATTCCAAGACCAAAGATCCTGTAGCGGCTTTCTTGGAGGAGGACTGGGAACCTTTCTCCCACACTGTAGTGGAGATGATAGGACCCGTCTCTTTTTCTCTGTCGTGCCGCCACTGTGACGAGCCCTACTGTGTGGAGGCCTGTATCTCTGGAGCTCTCAGGGTGGAGGACGACGGGCGGGTGGTGATTTACGAGGAAGTGTGTGTCGCCTGTGGCATGTGTGTGGTTTCCTGTCCCTGGGGTGCCATAAAGCCCAGGAAGAGGGATGGGGTGGTAAAGGCGGCCAAGTGCGATTTGTGCCCCGACAGGGAAGTGCCGGCCTGTGTGGCTGCTTGTCCCAACAGGGCTTTGAACTTTGATACTGCCCTGGGGCCTGGACTGGAGAAGGTGGAAGAAGAGGAGATCATCGAGGGATGATAGCATGAGGTATGTGATTGCCGGCAACTCAGTGGCCACGGTGGCGGCCATAGAGGCTATCAGGAAGCGGGACGACAAGGGAGAGATAGTGGTCATCTCTCCTGAGCCCAGGACGGCCTATTGTCGTCCTCTCATCACTTACCATCTGGCGGGTCAGGTGTCCTCTGATAGGCTATCCTACAAGCAGGAGAGCTTCTACGAAGCTAGGGGTGTGCGGGTCCTTTACAACAAAGCTCTGGAAGGACTGGAGCCTGAAAAGGGCCGGGTGGTCCTCACGGGTGGTGAGAAACTAGAGTACGACCGGCTTCTTTTGGCTATAGGTGCCACTCCCTTCATTCCTCCCATCGAGGGGGTAAAAGGTCCTGGGGTCCATCCCTTCACCAGTATAGACCATATGGAGGCTGTGGAGGCCCATTTGAAGGATTGGAAGGAAGTGGTGGTGGTGGGAGCGGGCATGATCGGGATGAAGACGGCTGAGGCCCTCCATATGAGGGGAGTTAAGGTCACCATTGTAGAGCTCCTTGAGAAGATCCTTCCCATTGTCTTGGATGACGCTTCCAGTGCCTGGGCTCAGGAGGCGTTGGAGAAGGCAGGAGTGGATTACGTTTTGGGCGACTCGGTGGTGGCTGTGGAGAGGGATGGCCGGGGTGATGTGAAGGGTGTGACCCTCAAGAGCGGAGCCTTCATCCCCTGCCAGGGTGTCATAGTGGCTGTGGGAGTGAGGCCCAATGTGGCTCCCCTGGAGGGGTCTGGAATAGACATCAACAAAGGGGTGTTAGTGGACGACCGCATGGAAACCAATTTGGAGAATGTCTTCGCCGCCGGTGATGTGGTGGAGGCTTATGACCTCATACTGGGGGCCAAGAGACCCATTCAACTGTGGCCCTTGGCCTATCGCCAGGGCCTTATAGCTGGGGCCAACATGGCTGGTGGGAAGAAGCGCTACGTTGGGGGATTCCCCATTAACTCTGTGGGATTCTTCGATTTCAAGGTGGCCTCCGCCGGGCTCTCCACCGTGGAGCCTGGAGTGGAGGAGTCTTTCGAAGTCAAGGTCTTCGAGGACAAGGAGAGGGGTATCTATCGGAAAGTGGTGGTGGGCAACAACAGGCTTATGGGCTTTATCATCCTTAACGATATTTGTCGGGCTGGTGTCTATTCGGGTCTCATTTGGTCTCGCATGGACGTGTCCCTCTTTAAGGACGCCTTGGTGGAAGATATGAGCATGCCTGAGGCCTGTCGCCTCTCCGCCCATGGTTTGGAGCCCTGGAGCTTTGAATCTATGAGGGACTTCAGGAGGATGGGTTGGTCCCTTTTCCCCAGGAGCTATCGAAAGCACTTTACGGCCATGCCCAGTAGGATAGAAGAGGTCTGTGCCTTTGAGTCGGAGGTTTGCACGATATGAGCTGGCACCGGGAACTCTCGGGCTGTGGGCTTTCGGGCATCATCAGCCGGAAGAAGGAGCTCATTCCTGGTGAGGAGATTATCAGGAGCATCGTTCACCAGGAGGAGAGGGGTAACCAGCTGGGAGCGGGTTTTGCTGGTTATGGCATATATCCCCAGTTCCCCGACTGTTATGCCCTCCATATCATGTACGATCACGAGTACTCTAAAGAGGAGACGGAGGAGTACGTAAGGACCAAGTTCCATGTGGAGCACTTCGAGGATATCCCCACCCGTAGGGTGGCTACCATAAAAGACAGGCCTATTCTCTTTCGTTATTTTGTGAAACCCATGAGTATCCATGGCGAGGATATAGTGCCCGATGATTTCGTCATGGAGACGGTGATGGATATCAACGAGAAGATTGATGGTGCTTTTGTCTTCTCCTCCGGCAAGAACATGGGTGCCTTTAAGGGAGTGGGGGGACCTGCGGAGATAGCAGAGTTTTTCAGGATAGACGAGTACTCCGCCCATCAGTGGATTGCCCATACTCGCTTTCCTACTAACACCCCGGGATGGTGGGGAGGGGCTCACCCCTTTACCCTTCTGGACTGGGCCGTTGTGCACAACGGGGAGATCTCCAGCTACGGCATCAACCGCCGCTATCTAGAGATGTTCGGTTACAAGTGTACCCTCATGACGGACACGGAAGTGGTGGCTTATCTGGTAGACCTCTTGGTGAGGCGCCACGGATTGCCCTTGCGCATGGCAGCTTATGCCTTGGCGGCCCCCTTTTGGAAGGACATTGACCGCATGGAGGATAGGGAAAGGGAGTTGCTGACGGCCATGAGAATGGTTTATGGCAGTGCCCTCCTCAACGGGCCTTTCGCCGTTTTGGTAGCCTGGAATGGGGGCATGATGGGTCTCAACGACAGGATCAAGCTGAGACCTTTGGTGGCTGCTGTTCATGGGGACAGGGTGTATATGGCTAGCGAAGAGTCGGCTATTAGGGCTGTGTGTCCTCAGCCCGATAAAGTGTGGGCTCCCAAGGCGGGTGAGCCGGTTATTGTCCCCTTCGATGATGTATCAGATGCCTGGGAGGTGAAAGGGTGTCAGAGCCTTTGATCATAGACGCCGAGGGAATGTACTACAAGGAGCTGAATCAGATCATCCGAGACAAGGTGAAGGAGGGAGTCACCTACTTTCGCCTTTTGAACGTTAACGGTCAACGTTACATCGGCGCCGGTCTCACCGAAGAGGTCTCCATCGAGGTCTTCGGCGTGGCGGGCCAGGACTTGGGGATTTTTATGAAGGGTCCTACCATTGTGGTTCATAGCAATGCTCAGGACTGTGTGGGCAACACCATGGAAGGCAAAAAGATCGTGGTTCACGGTATGGCTGGGGACGTGTGTGGCTACGGCATGCGGGGCGGTAAGCTCCACATCTTGGGAGACGTGGGTTACCGGGTGGGCATCCACATGAAAACCTACAAAGACATGGTGCCGGTCATCATTGTGGGCGGCAAGGCGGGAGATTTCTTTGGCGAGTATATGGCGGGAGGCATCCTCATCCTCCTCAACCTGTGGGACGACGACTCTCGGCCCATGGTGGGGGATTACCTGGCCACGGGCATGCATGGGGGCACCATCAATATCCGCGGTGAGGTGGATCCCTATCTCATGGGCAAGGAAGTGGGACAGGTGGAGGTAATGGAGAAGGATAAAGCCCTCCTGAAAAATCTTTTAGGAGATTACTGTAAGGACTTTTCTAAGTACGGTTTGGATTCTCAGGAGATTCTGAACCATACTTTCACCAAGTTGATTCCTGTTTCCAGCAGGCCTTACGGCAAAGTCTACGCTTACTGAACAGGAGTTCCCCCAGTTTCGGGGTATTAGGAAAGCAAGTCTAATAAAGTCAGTGCATTTCTCTGGTCAGCAAGTGTAACACTCTGGATTCTGGGTCGTTTTCAACAAAATGGGGATGCTTTTTGTCCCTTCGAAAGCAGATGGG
>QMPS01000122.1 GCA_003648675.1 Aquificota bacterium | reverse complement strand
AGGTGAGATTGCTGTCAGGGTGGTCAGGGCTTGTCAGAAGCTGGGGGTAAGGACAGTGGCTGTCTATTCCGACGCCGACAAGGAAGCCCTCCACGTTCAGATGGCTGATGAGGCTTTCCATATTGGTCCTCCTCCTGTGGCCCAGAGTTATCTGAATATGGACAAGATTATCGAGGTGGCCTTGGAGGCTGGAGCCCAGGCCATTCATCCAGGTTACGGCCTGTTGGCGGAGAACGCTGCCTTTGCCAAGAGGTGCCAGGAGAAGGGGCTGGTCTTTATTGGTCCCAAGCCAGAGGCCATGGAGGCTATGGGATTCAAGGTGAAGGCCCGCCAGATCATGCAAGCGGCTGATGTTCCCATTGTGCCTGGCAATGTGGAGGGTATCCAGGATCTGGAGAAAGCCAAGGAGCTAGCCCAGGGGATAGGTTATCCTGTCATGGTGAAGGCCTCGGCAGGAGGCGGTGGCATAGGGATGCAGATCGCCCACAACGAGAAGGAGCTGGAGCAGGCTTTCAAGATGTGTGAAGCCCGGGCCAAGGCATATTTTGGCGATCCTTCCCTTTACCTTGAAAAGTATATAGAGGAACCCAGGCATATAGAGATCCAGGTGTTGGCTGACAACGGAGGCTACACCATCCACCTTAACGAGAGGGAGTGTTCCGTCCAAAGGCGCCATCAGAAGGTGATTGAGGAGGCCCCTTCCACCTTTGTAGACCCTGACCTGCGGCAGAAAATGGGTGCTGCTGCTGTCCGAGCAGCCCAGGCCATAGGCTATAACAATGCCGGAACCGTGGAGTTTCTTGTGGATCCCGAGAAGAACTTTTACTTCCTAGAGATGAATACCCGTATCCAGGTAGAGCACCCTGTGACGGAGATGATAACGGGAGTGGATCTGGTGGAGTGGCAGCTGAGGATCGCTTCTGGTGAGCCTCTCACCTTGAAGCAGGAGGAGATTGGTATCAACGGCCATGCCATTGAATGCCGTATCTACGCTGAAGATCCTGATAAGAACTTCATGCCATCACCTGGCAAAATCGCTAGGTGGCAAGTGCCCGAGCTGGAGGGCTTCCGGGCCGATGTGGGTGTCTATGAGGGTTACACCGTGTCTCCCTATTACGATCCCCTGTTGGCCAAGTTCATCACCTGGGGCGAGACTAGGGACCAGGCCATTGACCGGATGATCCAGGCTTTGGAGTCCACGGTGGTGGATGGGATCAGGACCAATATCTCCTTCCATATCGCAGCTTTGAAGAGTAAACTTTTCCGTGAGGGTAGAACCACCACCAACTTTATAGATCAGTTGAAGAAGGAGGAGTGAGAGATGGCGGAAGTGGCATGCCCCATGGCTGGAGTGGTTGCAGAAGTGAAGGTTCAGCCCGGAGATACCATTGAGCCCGGGCAGGAGCTTCTCATCTTGGAGTCTATGAAAATGATGATTCCCTTCCAGTCTGAGACCAATGGTGTGGTGAAGGAAGTGAAGGTGAATGTGGGCGACTTTGTCAATGAAGGGGACGTGGTAATAGTTCTGGAGTGAACCATGGAAGAACTGGTTTTGGAGGAGAGACAGGGTCATGTAGCCATTTTGACCCTTAACCGTCCCCGGGTAATGAACGCCCTCAACTTTCCCATGCTGAGGGCCCTAAAGGGGAAGTTGGATACATATTGGTTTGAGAAAGAGGTTAGAGTGATCCTGGTCACCGGCGCGGGAGAGAAGGCCTTCTGCGCCGGCGCCGATCTTAAAGAGAGGGCTACCCTGTCTGAAGTGGAGGTGAAGGAGTTCATCCGGACCATTAGGGACACCTTCACCATGCTGGAGGAGATTCCCAAACCCACCATAGCTGTCATCAACGGTGTGGCCTTCGGTGGGGGGTTGGAGATGGCTTTAGCCTGTGATCTTCGCCTGGCCGCTGAGTCGGCTCGTATGGGTTTGACCGAGACCAGTTTGGCCATCATCCCGGGAGCCGGGGGGACTCAGCGGCTCCCCCGAGTGGTGGGCAAGGCCAGGGCCAAAGAGCTCATTTTCACTGCCAGGCGTATCACGGCTCAGGAGGCGGAGAGAATAGGTTTGGTGAATGAGGTGGTGCCCGACGACAGGCTACTGGAGCGAGCCCTGGAGGTGGCCCAAGAGATAGCAGCTAACGGTCCTCTGGCCGTGGCCCAGGCCAAGTACGCCATCAACATGGGCTCTGAGGTAGAGATCCACGCCGGGCTTTTTATTGAGTCCCGGTGTTACGACAATATTATCCCCACCAAGGATCGCTTGGAGGGACTCAAGGCCTTTCAAGAGAAGAGGAAACCCCGTTACGTAGGGGAATAGGAGGTAAACCATGGCTACTAAAGGTGAGGAGCTTAGGGCCGTCAGGGAGAGGATTCTCCAGATGGGGCCTGAGCGCCACAAGAAGAGGGTGAAGGAGGACTATGGGAAGCTCCTGTGTCGGGAGCGTCTGGAGATCCTCCTGGATCCTGGCTCTATTGTTGAGGATGGCCTCATGGCCAACTGTCTGGAGGAAGAGCTTGCGGCCGACGGAGTGGTTACTGTTTTGGGCAAGATCAACGGGCGGGATGTGGCCATCATGGCTAACGACTTCTCTGTTAAGGCTGGTTCCTGGGGTGAGCGCACTGTTGAGAAGATTATCCGCATTCAGGAGACGGCTATGCGCCTGCGCATCCCTATGATCTACCTGGTGGACTCTGCGGGGCTGCGCATCACTGATCAGATCTACTGCTTTCCCGGTCGGCGCCACGCGGGTAGGATCTTCCACCTCCAGGCCCTCATGTCGGGCATGATCCCCCAGATTTGTATCCTGTCCGGTCCTTCGGCAGCTGGTGGGGCCTACATTCCCACCTTCTGTGACGTCATCATCTGTGTGGACAAACTGGGGGCCATGTATCTGGGTTCCCCCAGGATGGCCGAGGTGACCATCGGTGAAAAGGTTACCCTGGAGGAGATGGGTGGTTCCAAGATGCACTGCTCTATCTCGGGGGTGGGTGACGTCTTCGCGGAAAATGAAGAGCAGGCCCTCCAGATGCTTAAAGACTATCTCTCCTACTTCCCCCAGCACTGCTTCGAGAAGCCTCCTGTCTATGAGCCTGCCGAGCCTGAGAAACCCATCGACGACATCGAGAAGGTGATTCCTGAAAACCAGAACGTTCCCTTCGACATGTACGAGGTGATCTGGCGCATCATTGACAAGGACAGCTGGTTCGAGATGAAGAAGCTGTGGGCTCAGGAGATCATTACCGGCTTTGCCAGGCTCAATGGCAAGCCCATCGGTATCATTGCCAACCAGCCCAAAGTGAAGGGTGGAGTGCTCTTCGTGGATTCCGCTGACAAGGCCTGTCGCTTCATCAGGCTTTGTGATGCCTTTAACATTCCTCTCCTTTATCTCATGGACGTGCCTGGCTTCATGATTGGTTCCAAGGTGGAGAAGGAGGGCATCCTGCGCCACGGATGTAAGATGCTCTACGCCGTCTCCGAGGCTACTGTACCTAAGATCTCCGTGGTCATCCGCAAGGCTTACGGCGCCGGTCTTTACGCCATGTGCGGTCCTTCCCACGAACCTGATGCCTGTTTGGCTCTACCTACGGCCATGGTAGCCGTCATGGGTCCAGAGGCGGCGGTGAATGCCGTGTACTACAACCACATCCAGGAGATCAAAGATCCCAAAGAGCGTATGAAGTTCGTCATGGAGAAGCAAAAGGAGTACCGGGAGCAGGTGGACATCTATAAGCTGGCTGCTAACCTCATCATAGACGATATGGTGGTGCCCACCCAGCTCCGTTCCGAACTCATCCGTCGTTTTGCCTACTACGAGAATAAGCCTGGGGAGCTGCGCTATCCCAAGAAGCATGGAGTAATGCAAGTTTGACGAAATTTAAAAAATGTTGACAGAAATTGAAAAGAATTGTAATGGCAGTAAAAATACACCAAGGAGGGTAGCTTCATGGCAGTAGGTATTATAGGATACGGTGCCTACGTCCCCCGCTACAGGATCAAGGCGGAGGAGATAGCGGCCCAGTGGGGGGATGACCCTGAGGTCATCAAACGGGGCCTACTCCTCTACGAGAAGACGGTGCCCAACCATGACGAGGACACGGTGACCATTGCCTACCAGGCTGCCAAGTACGCTCTGGTCAGAGCGGGGATTGATCCCAAAGAGATTGGTGCCCTATATGTAGGCTCAGAGTCCCATCCATACGCGGTGAAGCCTTCAGGCACCGTTGTGGCAGAGGCCCTGGGTATGGT
>QMPS01000121.1 GCA_003648675.1 Aquificota bacterium | reverse complement strand
TGTCGAAGTCGTGGTAGATGGAGTTTTTGGCTTCAAGCCTTGCCTCCTCTTCGCTCAAACCGTCCTCAAGGGCCTCCTTGTAAGCCTTTTCGAACTCCAGCTCCCACTTATCACTTATCCTCTTGTAGAAAAGGAGGGCCAAGATGAAGGTGTAATCCACCCTCGTCCTTATGAGATCTGCCGCCTTCTTCAGGAGGGCCTCAAGCTCTCCACGGCCGAGTTGCTTTTCGTTCACCGAAAGGACCTCGGAGATGATCTCCTCCTTACTCTTCAGCTTGTAGATCTTTTTTCTGGCATCCTTGGGATCAGACTCAACCAGAAGCCACCCCTTCTTTCTCAATTCGGCCAAAAAGACATTTACCTGATCTTCACTGTCCATGTTCTTCTCTTTAAGCACTCTCGCCGCCTCCTCAAACCTGAAGGGCGTTCCCTGGAAGGCTTCCCATAGAAACTCATGCCTCTTCTCTAACCATTTGGGCAACATGTGCTCACTCCATGATTAAATAAGCTAATTTATCATGTGCTTATATTTACCTTAAAAAGATCTAAATGTCAAGAGAAGTATCATAACTGCCCAGGAAGTGTCCCGCGTAGAAAAACGCTGCCATCTACCGAGAAATCGGCTGAGAGTTTAATGCCTTTACAGACGGTTCCGATAAGATTATAGGCTACCGAGGGAAAGGTGATGCGAAGACTCATCATCTTTTTTGTAATGGTATTCTTCTTTACCGCTTGCACCCTCGGCCTTCGGGGAGAGAGGGAACCTGATGAGGTACTCCAATTACTCCCGCAGATCTCTGCGGACAAACATCCTGATGTCTCGGCTGTCGTACTGCTCGATCAATCCCTCATCGAGATCTTGCCCTCAGGGGGTTACCAAGCAAGATATCGTACCGTCATAAAAATCCTCAAAGAAACCGGAAGACATTATGGCGATGTGAGCTTCGATTTCAACTCCCGCTTGAAGGAGGTGAAAATCCTCCATGCCAGAACCATTGCCCCTGACGGAAGAATCATCCCGTTGAAGGAAAATGCCATTAAGATCATTAACCCCTACAGCGATTACCCAGAATACAGCGATTACAAAGAGCTCGTTTTCTCCCTGCCCGGAGTCGAGGTGGGATCCGTCATAGATTATGAAATCTATGTGAAGGCAAAGTCGAACATAAGGGGCCACTTTTCAACCCGACCCTTCTTCCAATGGACTAAACCGGTCCTCCTTTCAAGATATAAGATCACCATACCTAAAGAGATGAGCATCACATACCTCGCCTTGCATCCCCCAAAGGGCGTGGATCCATCCCCCCTGATAACTTATCAGGGCGATAAAAAGACCTATCTCTGGGAATTCAGAGATATTCCAGGGGTCCCAAATGATGAAGATCTTACGCCTCCAGAGGGGGAGTTCACCTTCAATATCCTCATAACGACCATGGAACGATGGGAGGACTTCTTCTCCTGGTGGCGTGAACTCATCAAGGGAAAAACAGAACCTGATGAAGCAATTAAAAGGAAAACCAAGGAATTAACAGAGGGATTGAAGGGCCGCAAGGAAAAGATTGAGGCCATATTCGACTATGTGAAGCGAAAAATACGCTATGTTTCAGTAAATCTGGGCAAACCAGGCTATGAGCCGACCCCTGCCCGGGAGGTTTTCGAAAACAAGTACGGCGATTGTAAGGACAAAAGCACTCTACTTATCAGCATGCTGGCTGCGGCGGGTATCAAGGCCTATTACGTCCTGATCCCCACCCATTACACAGAAAACCTGATACGGGAAATACCCTTCCCATTCCAGTTTGACCACTGCATCGTAGCTGTACCCGAAGGGAAGGACTATCTCTTTCTTGATCCTACTGATTCCATGTGCCGGTTTGGTCATCTCCCTCTAATGGATCAAGGGCGCAATGTGCTAATTTTTAAGGATGAGAAGGCCGTCTTCGCGAAGACACCCCGGGCAGATCCTTTATCTAATGGTATCTTTATTTGGAAGACGATAAAGGTGGGAGAAGATGGATCATTGGAAGTCACGACTGAAGAGACCTATTTCGGCGAAGAGGATTCCACGATGAGACATACTTATAAAGGAAAAAGCCCGGCCCAAATAAAGAAGGAAGTTAAGGATACTATTGAAAGCTGGTCCTTCGGTGCCAAACTCATCGATTACAGTTGTACGGACCCGTTAAATTTTAGGGAGTGGTTTCATGAAAAGACCGTATACTACATACCCGATTATTGCCAAAAGGCAGGGGACATCTTGTCATTCAGGATACCGGATATATACATCGGCTGTAGCTATGTAACCAAAAGCCGCAAATACCCTCTAAATATTTGGGGTGGATATTTCGTTAGGCAGAAAGCAGAAATTATACCTCCGCCAGGCTACAAAATCCTCGCCCTCCCCAGACCGATGAGGGTGAAGTCTCCCTATCTCGAATATCAATCGGTTTATGAAGAAAGGGAAGGAAAGATATTTTACACTCAGGAATTTATCCAAAGGGCAGTCCGCATATCCCCTAAAGAATACCCCATTTATCGGGATCTCTGCCAGAAAGTGAACGATCACAATCGAAAAGAGGCCATCTTTTTCATCAGGGCAGGAAGAAGAGACTTAGCGGGTTCAGGGCTTAATTAGTCGCTTCAATTCCTCAAAACGCTGCTTTAGCTCGGCCCCCTCTGCTGTGGCAACTGCAAGCTTGCTGAGGGGCGGTTCGATGTGGGTGTGGATGTAATGCCAGAGGAGGTCCTGTTGCTGTCCGCATTCTGCAAGCCGCTTCTCGTACTCCTGCAGGGTATCGCGCAACGCCTTTATCTCCGTGCGTAGCTCCTCTACCAGCTCCTTCTCTTCCCTCTGCCGCCTATAGTAAGCTATGGCGTCCCGGATCGCCTTCTTGAACTCCTCCTCCGAGTTCCACGGCTTGGTGAGGTAACGGAGCACATCCCCCTCATTTATGGCTGCAAGGAGGGTTGGCACCTGAGAGTATCCGCTCAGCACGACGCGGACGATATCCGGCTTCCTCTTCTTCACCTCCTTGATGAGCGCGAGGCCGTCCATCTCGGGCATGCGCAGATCCGTGACCAGGACGTGAACCGGCTCTTTGTCAATGATCTGCAGGGCCTCTTTGGCACTGGAGGCAAAGAGCTTACGGTACCTTTCGCGCCGCAGCATCCTGTTTATGGCGGCTAAGATCCTGAGCTCATCGTCCACAAACAGAACGGTGGTGTCCAGTTGCTGTTCCATCTTTGTCCCCTTTCCTAACCCGTTGAATTCCCTTCCCGCGATACCTCTATGAACTTCTCAACCTTTGCCTCAACTTCTCTCTCTTTGGCGTTAACGATGAGAAACGCCTCGGTCCTTAGCGGAGAGGGGGGCTGAAAGTTGAGTACCTTATGGGAATAGAAGTCGGCTATATGTACGAGGGCCGTGATCTCAGGGCTCATGATCCCTGAAGCGACAGGTTCATGATGATACATGACCGCCTCGATGATGGGATAGGGGAAGTTCCACCAATTGAGTAGGTAGGCCCCCAACAGGCTATGAGAAACGCCAAGGACTTCCTGCTCTGCCCCCAGCCAATCTTTCCCAGGGTTCTCCGTAGTGATCCTCACAATTTCATGGAATTTCTCCGACAGGCAGGTCACCATAAACATCTTGCCCACATCATGGAGCAATCCCACGACGGAGAACTCCTCCGGCAACCTCTCGTGGAAGAGGCTTTCATACAAGTAATTGACCATTTTGTTACAAATAATCGCATGCTCCCACAGCTCCTCGACCCTCCCTCGATCACCTCCCATCCTGACAAAGCTGTCGAGGATACCGAGGGAAAGGACGATGTCTTTCAACACGTTCAGCCCCAGCACCACCACGGCCCGTTTGACCGAGGTCACGGGCTTCCTCTGCGCATAGAAGGCAGAGTTGGCCAGCCTCAGCACAGCAGCGGTCAAGCTGGGGTCCTCCTCTATCAGCCCCGCGATCTTGCCCAAATCCTCATCGCCCGCGATAAGGTCCAGTATCCTCTGATGGCGTTCAGGGAGCGTGGGCAGGTTCGGCACCGAGTTGACGATCTCCAGCAATTTTTTGTCCTCCAGTTGCTCTTTCAGCCTGAAGAGGTTATCGAGATAGCCGTGTAAGACCTCCCTTTCCCAGGGCTTGGTGAAGTAGGCCTTGGCTATCCCCTTGGCCAGGGCATCGTAGACTTCATGGCTTTCGGTATATCCGCTCAGGATAACACATATCACCTCGGGGTGACTC
>QMPS01000120.1 GCA_003648675.1 Aquificota bacterium | reverse complement strand
GTAGAATACCTCCTTTTCCCGGGACCGGCGAACTTCTTCTATGGCTTCTTCCACCGTCATATCTTCGGGAAGAGCCAAGTAATCGGTGGTCATGATACGGCCTGCTGTCTCCTCTCGATAGCTGAGGAGGCGATCCACGTCTTCCTCTTCTATATAGGGGAGAAGTTCCTCACGCTTATCGTCGGGCAGGGTGTCCAGGATGTCCACGGCTTCGTCGGGAGGCAGGTGGCTGAGAATCTTGAGGATCTCCTGCGGCTCCATGTTTTCCAGGACCTCCACCTGGAGGAGGGAGTCCATCTCTACTAGGACCTGGGCAGCTTTGTTGGGCTCAAGGAGGTTGAAGATTTCCAAGCGTTCTTTGTGGCTCAGTTGGCCCATGAGGAGGGCGATATCGGCGGCGTGGAGTTTATCCAGAATCTTTTTGAGGTGGCTGTAGGCTCCCTTGCGCAAAAGCCTCCTTGCTGACTCCAGTGCTAGTCTGCTGGTGTGGTTCATATTCGCCCTTCCTTCAGGAGGATACCCTTGGGGGTCTTCGGTATCCCAGTTCCCTCAGGGCCCCTTCCTTTTTTCTCCACTTTTCCTTCACTTTCACCCAGAGATTGAGATACACCTTTATGCCTAGAAACCTTTCCAGTTCTTCTCGGGCGGCTTCGCCTATCTTCTTTAGCATTTGGCCTTTCTGGCCTATGATAATACCCTTTTGGGAGGTTCTTTCCACGTATATTATGGCCTCCACGACCAGAATGTTCTTCTTTTCTTTTATCTCTTCCACCACTACAGCAGTGGAGTAAGGGATCTCCTGATGGGTAAAGAGGTATATCTTTTCCCGGATAATCTCTGCTATCCAGAACTCTTCAGGCTGGTCTGTGATCATGTCGGGGGGATAGAAATAGGGACCTATAGGGAGGAGAGATAGGAGTGTATCTATCAGTGTGTCTACCCCTTCCCCTGTGAGGGCAGATAAGGCTAGGACCCTAGTAAAGGGCCTCTGGGTCTGGAGTTCTTGGATCCTCCTCTCTTTTTCTTCCGGTTTCAGCAGGTCTGTCTTGTTCACAACTCCCACTACGGGCTTGTCCCTACCCAGGGAGAAGACCCGTTCCAAGGCCAGCCGGTCTTCCTGGGTGATGCCCCGAGTGCCATCTGTGATGAGGACGATGACGTCCACCTCTTTCAGGGTGCCCAGGGCCACGTCCACCATGTATTCGTTGAGTTTGTGGAGGGGTTGGTGGATGCCCGGTGTGTCCAGGAAGACGATTTGACCCTTGCTGGAGGTGTACACTCCTAGGATGCGGTTCCTGGTGGTTTGGGGTTTGTGGGAGACAATAGCTACCTTCTCTCCCAGGATGGAGTTGAGGAGGGTGGATTTTCCCACGTTGGGTTTTCCCACCAGTGAGACGAAGCCAGAGGGTCCTTGGCTTGAGATCAGAGACCCTTCCATTCTGTTTTGTGTATTCTCCAAAGCAACTCCCCCGAGAGATCCTTATGCTTTCATCAGAGCAGGGGCAAGGGTTTGACTCACCCCTCTGTTCCCATGGGAAACGGCCTAGAATAGAACAGATGGGGGGAGGTAAATCAAGGGTTGGGGATGTATGAGGTTGCTTTGGTCTGTGAGATGGATTTCCAGAGGATGTTTGGGGGTTGTGGAGAATCCTGAGTGTTGGGGAACGATCCTCCTTTTGGAGAGGGGTTGGGCTATTCTGTCTCTGGGGTGCTAGGTTCTTTTATTAGCTGGTAGGGATCAGGGGTGATGCAAGAATAGAACTGTCCCTCCTCTGATTTTGAGCTCCTGCAAGACCTTACTAATTCCAGGAGATCCTCTTCTCGGTAGTATACGGTGTAGGAGAAGATGGGGATTCTGGCTTCTTTCTGGGTCAGATATCCTCCGAATTTGTCAATGTTTCCTCTGGCAAAGGGATAGGCCTCTTCCAGGTACCTGCTGATCTTTGTGCGTTCGACATAGTTGTCTGGGAGCTGGTCAAAGGGGCCATCATACCAGTTGTTTCTGTCTACACTCCTGCCGTGTACCCCTATGAGGATCTTTCGTTTGTGCCGCTTGTCATCGAAAAAGGCGAAACCCGTTCGCCTTCCCAATACTACGTCTTCGCCGAGGGGAATGAAGCTTTCGGGGACGTAGCCTTCTTCATTGAGCATGTATAAAAAGTGCTTTTCTCTTTTGTCGAATAAAAGGAAGAATTTTAGGCCCGATTCATCGAATATGGGGCCGACGAACACCTCAGTCTTCCTTAACTGGGCTTTTTGTGGGTCTCTGTCCCAGACGTTATTCAGCCTGAAGATCACTCTCTTTCCCATGTAGCTGACGGAGTATGAAAAGGGCCCTAGGCGTTTTACTAACACCCCGTCTTTTGCGGAGATGGCTTTTTCTTTTCCTTCCATGTCCTGGTAGTTTCCGTTCTCGTCGTACTCGAAATAGCCTATGTGGATGATACCTTCGTCTCGGTCGCAGGCGTCAAGCCGTAGGTTACCCCATATGGTTTTTCCTGAGGCGTGGATTTGGAAGTAATAGTAGTTTTCAGTGGGGTATATTACCACTTCTTCATCTAGCCTTGAAAAGATGGTTTCGAAGACGGTCATGGGGTTGTTGAGGTCCAGGGTCGAGTATAGCCCTTCGATGAACTTTTGGTTGAATTCTGCCGCTACCATTTTTGACGTGCCCGGCTGGGGGCTCTTTTTCCGTTCCAGCCGGGCACATGCAGGGATAAGGAGGCCGAGAATCAGGCCCAGTATGAGGAGTAGATTGGATTCGCTTCTTCTCATGCCCTCCATCAGTCCTCTCGGTTTAGCAGGCGCACTTTGTTCTCTCTGAATGGGCTTTAATCTCTACCCTTCCTTTCACTTGCCCTGCTCTGGCTCTAGGTCTAGGTACCCTGGCCAGGTTTTGCCTTTCCTGTGGCGGAGCCAGGTGTCTCTCTTTACGTGGGGTGGTGGCCAGGAAACGTACTCCGTGTGGGGAGGCCAGGTCACGCGCTTGACGTGCCCCAGGAAATCTGGAGGCCACGTCGCGTTTTTAGCGTGGGGAGGCCAGGTGACTCTCCTCACATGGTAGGGTGGGAAGGAGACGTTTTTTGTGTGGCGGGGCCAGGTTCTGCCTTTGGCGTGTAGCATAGCATCCGGAGGCCACGTCGCGTTTTTGGCGTGGGGAGGCCAGGTGACTCTCTCCAAGTGGAATGGAGGGGGTGTGATACCTTTGTAATGAGGGGGACGTGTAACGCCTCTCACGTGGAGGGCCTTCAGATGGTAAGGGGTTCCCGGCTCTTTGCCGACGCCTTCTTCCTCTGTTGTTTCTCCAGTTACAGGGGGACGCTTGAGGAGTCGCTCTTGTGCTCCTGCTAGTGTGGGCTGAAACAAGAAGGCCAAAGCGGCGAGGATAAGCGTCACTCGGAAAGTTTTCTTCCATTGACTGTTGATCTTCATATAAAACCTCCTCCTTATTTTTTGTTTTTTTGCCCGTCCTCAGTGCAACCAAGGGATGGAAAACCAGTGATACCATTCTATTCCCGGGTTACACTGGAGAGCGAAACAACTGAAACAAGAAAGTCAGATGCCAGAGTAATAGTTATTCCAATATATTACCAACTTATTTATTGTACAAGGGTTTTTTGAGATTAGGGTTTTATAGGTATGGATCGGAGTGGCTTCTCATCCTGCCATGTCCACGGCTATGGCTCCGATGACAGAGAAGACCCCCAGGAGGGCTACTCCTTTTATCAGAGAGGGTAGGTCCTTCACCCAGGTGCCGTATAGGTTGAAGAGGAGGGTCATGCCCAGAACCACCGAGTAGGAGATGGTAAGGACGGTGGCCAGGCGGGTGGGAATGATTCGGACAAGACGTTCTTCTTTCATGCTCTGGAGGTGGCTCTTTTCCAGAAAGAGATAGCCGAAAGCCCATGTGAGGAGCAGCAGAGCTCCCAGTCGCCAGAGGCCCATGCCTCTGGCCACCTCCCATGTGTCAGGGGTGAGGAGGAAGGGAAGGGCGAAAGAGATGGCTCCCACCATTTGCTGTACCAGATCGTCCCAGCCTAGGATGTCTTCCCTCTCTTCCAGGTGGTCTTGGATGGCTACCAAGCGATCTTCCAGTTGGGACAGGTGTTCCTCCACCTCTTCCATTTTGTGCTCCAGTTTTTGTTCCTGGTCTTTCCTTTTCACACCACCTCTCCTGGCACCATGAGACTCAGTGTTTGGGGAAAGCCTGCCATGATGTTCATGTTCTGCACCGCCTGACCGGAGGCTCCTTTCACCAGGTTGTCCAGGGCC
>QMPS01000119.1 GCA_003648675.1 Aquificota bacterium | reverse complement strand
TGGGCGCTCTTTTGCCCTATCCCTTTTACCCCGGGGATGTTATCTATACTGTCTCCCGCCAAACCTAGGAGGTCTGGGATCTGGTGGGGAGCCACTCCCATCCGTTTCTCTACCTCTTGGGGGCCGTAGAAAGCCTCCTTCATGGGGTCGAACACCTGGATGTTCTCCGTCACCAACTGGAGCATGTCCTTATCTCCGGTGACAATTACCACCTGAAACCCGGCGGTTTCCGCCCTCTTAGCCAGAGTGGCTATCACATCGTCGGCCTCGTAGTTCTCCATCTCCAGTACAGGGATTCTGAGGGCCTGAAGGATCTCTTTCACATAGGGGATCTGGACGGCCAGCTCGTCGGGCATGGAGGGCCTCTGGGCTTTATACTCTTGGTAGGTTTCGGTTCTGAAGGTTTCCCTTCCCACGTCGAAGGCAACGGCCATGTACTGGGGTTGGTGTTCCTTTACGATCTTCATCACCATTCTTGTGAAGCCGTAGGCCGCGTGGGTGGGAATACCTTTGGAGTTGGATAGGAATGGGAGGGCGAAGTACGCCCGATATAGATAGGACGAGCCGTCTATGAGGTAGAGACTGGGCCTATCCAGAGGTAGGGAGAGACTCTGGGCCACGGACGTATTCCTCCATGAGCTTTTGGAAGAGGTGGGGGACGGAGATGATTTCCCTCACCTCGGCCACCCTGGCCCCTGTGAAGATGAGGCCCCTCTTTACGTCGCCCTTCTTGGCCAGCAGCAGCGCCAGAGCGATGCAATAGGGACTCTTCTCTGGCACGCAGGGCTTGAGACAGAGGTAGGGGCAGGTGATGGGCCTCTTCTCCCCCCTCATCATGGCCTCTATGAAAGGATTTCTCAGAGCCCGGCCGGGCATTCCTACGGGGCTCTTTATGATGACCACGTCCTCTTCCGTGGCTTTAAGATAAGCCTCTTTAAAGGCCGGGGCGGCGTCACACTCGTGGGTGGCTACGAAACGGGTGGCCATCTGGACCCCCTGGGCTCCTGCCTCCAGGGCTTGGCGTACTTCCCAGCCGTAAAAGATGCCTCCTCCCACTATCAGTGGGATGGGTTCCCCCTCCTCGTAAGGCTCCAGAACCTTTCTGGTCTCTTCTAGAATGGTGAGGAGGGGTTTGGCCCTGTTCTCTGTCAGCTCCTCGTAGCTGAAGCCCAGGTGGCCTCCTGCTAGGGCCCCCTCTATTACAAAGGCATCGGGGCGGCGCCCGTACTTTTTGACCCAATTCTTGGTGATGATGGCAGCGGCCCGGGCTGAGGAGACGATGGGTACCAGCTTGACCTTGCTCCCCCGGGCCAGCTTCGGGAGGCTCATGGGGAGGCCAGCCCCTGAGAAGATGATGTCTATTCCTTCTTCAATGGAGATCTCCACCATCTTGGTGAAGTCGGTTAGAGCCACCATGATGTTGACCCCTATGGGCCTGTCTCCCGCTAACTCCCTGGCCTTTCTTATCTCTTGTCTCAGGACTCTCTCGTCGGCTCCAGAGAAGTTTCTGAAAGCGTCGGGTTCTTCCAGACCTATGGCGGCGGCCGCGATGACTCCTATTCCCCCTGCTAGACTGACGGCGGAGGCTAGGCCGTGGATAGATATGCGCACACCCATCCCTCCCTGGACTATGGGATGGGGAACCTCTAGGTCCCCTATTTTAAGGGAGGGCCAGGGCTTTTCCATGTTACTTTGCGTATTCCTCCGTTTCTCTGGTGCCTGTCCTTACGGTGAGGACGGTCTTGAAGGGCTTTTCCTCGATGGAGATTTGGCAGGTCTTGTCAGGGGCGGAAAAGTCTATGAGGGCCTCCTTGCCGTATTGATAGGAGGAGACCAGGGTCCATCCGTAGCCGGGCATCTCTCTCTTGTAAAAGTTCACCAGATCTCCCACTCTTCCTTTGCCTTCAAAGACCATCACCCCTGCTTTGACACCGTTCGATTCAAAGAAGAAGCTCTTGTCTGGAACATATTTAAACTTGGGATACAGAGGTATGTTGTTGGCCAGCCTGTGGATGACCTCTTGTTGTTTCTTCTTTGCAGTCTGAGTTCCTCCCTTCTTTCCTGATAGAGAGGCACAGCCTGCCAGTGTCACTGTGAGGAGCAAGATTAGAAATACCTTACTCGTCTTCATCCTTATCCCCCTGCTTCAATTTTCTTCCAGATCACTTTAAATTATGAGGCGGAGTATAATCAAGGGAGGGAAGAGATGGGAGGGGGCGAAAGTGAGAAAAGGCTTTTTACTAAAGGCCTGGTTTTCCACGAGAACTACCTTCTTCACGAAACGGGTGGGCATCCGGAGAGGAAAGAACGGCTGATGGCCATCATGGACTACCTCCACGAGGAGGCTGTCCTGGCTCAGCTTGCCCTGGTGGAGGCTAGAGAGGCCACCCTTCAGGAGGTGGCTCTTAACCACGATCCAGACTACATAGAAGAGATCCGGCGGTTCTGTGGAAGGGGAGGGGGCCACTTGGATCCTGATACGGTGGTATGTAGGGACTCTTACAAAGCGGCTCTGTGGGCTGTGGGTGGGGCCCTGGCGGCGGTGGACGCTGTGCTGGAAGGAGGGCTCTCTTCCGTTTTTTGCGCTGTGAGACCTCCTGGGCACCATGCCCTTAGGAATAGGGCTATGGGGTTCTGTGTCTTCAACAACGTAGCTGTGGCTGCCCGGTACGCCAGGGAGAAGGGAGTGGAGCGGGTCCTCATAGTGGACTGGGATGCTCACCATGGCAATGGCACCCAGGTTGCCTTCTATGATGACCCCAGTGTCTTTTACTTCTCCACCCATCAGTGGCCCCTCTATCCCGGTACGGGAAGAGCCGAGGAGAGAGGGGTGGGGGCTGGTCTGGGATACACTCTCAACTGTCCCCTGCCCCCTGGCAGTGGAGATGAGGAATTTTTCCGGGTCTACGACCAGGAGTTCCTTCCCGTTGCTTTGGAGTACCGTCCGGAGCTCATTCTCATCTCCGCGGGTTACGATGCCCATGAGTTGGACCCACTGACGTCCCTGGAGCTCACCACCCAGGGCTATGGAAGATTGGCCCACCGGGTGGCCAGACTGGCCCAGGAGGTGAGGGCACCGGTGGTGGCTCTGCTGGAGGGGGGATACAGTCTGTCGGCTTTGGCCCGGTCTGTGGCGGCCACTATAGAGGCTTTGCCGTGAAGGTTAGGGTCATCACCAGTCCTCAGAACCCCAGGATCAAGGACCTCGTGAGACTTCGGGAGAGAAGGTACCGGGAGAAGAAGGGTCTTTTTCTTGTGGAGGGTTTCAAAGAGATCTCCATGGCCCTGGAGGGGGGAGTAGAGCTGGACTCCCTCTTCTTCTGCAAGGGATTCTTTAGGGGAGGTGAGGAGGGCCTTCTGGCGTCCGTTGAGGCCCGGGGAGGAAAACTCTTCTCTCTGCCCCCTCGCCTTTTTGAAAAGGTCTCTTACCGGGAGAACCCCGACGGTCTTTTGGCTGTGGCCCGTCAGTTTCACCGGGGATTGGAGGACCTGGTCTTGGGTGCCTCTCCCCTTTTGGTGGTGACCGAGTCTCTAGAAAAACCGGGAAATCTGGGGGCCATCCTCCGCTGTGTCGATGCCATAGGGGCAGACGGCCTCATAGTGTGTGATCCTGTGGTGGATCTCTTCAATCCCAATGTGGTGAGGGCCAGTCGGGGCACTCTCTTCACGGTGAAAGTGGCGGCCTCTTCTCCTAGAGAAACTATAAAGTGGTTGAAGGACAAGGGGATTGAAGCGGTGATCACCACCCCCCATGCCCCCTTGGAGTACACGGAGGTGGACTATAGGAGGCCCACGGCGGTGGTGGTGGGGAGCGAGTCCAAAGGATTGACCCCTCTATGGACAGAAGGGTTTTCTCTTAAGGTGAAGATCCCCATGTTGGGCAGGGCAGACTCACTTAACGTGGCTGTAGCTGCGGCGGTAGTCCTCTACGAGGCCCTCAGGCAGAGGAGGGAGGGGTCTGACTAGGAGGATACCCATAGGCAAGCTGGGTAAGCTTCTCCATTCCCTGGGTGGGGAGGAAGTAGTTTCCCCTTTCCTTTGCATTACACCTTTTATCCAGGGGTACCGAGGTATATCTTATTAGCAATGTGCGAGAAGGAGGTACAGTGTGGGCAAGGAGCAGGTATTCAAGAAGATTCTGGTGGCGGTGGACGGCTCCAAGGGAGCCTTAAACGCTGCCCAGCTGGCGGCAAGGCTGGCTAGGAATGAGGGTAGTGAACTCCTGGTCCTCCATGTTCTGGACAAGCTGGTGTTGGAAGAGTTGGAAAAGTTTATG
>QMPS01000118.1 GCA_003648675.1 Aquificota bacterium | reverse complement strand
GGGGCTATCACTGTCCTAGCCAAGGTGTCACATAGAACCAGAAAGCCCGCTCCACAGAGGAAGGAGGCTACCAGGAGGATGCGATGGTCCTGGCCCACCAATATACGGACAAAGTGGGGCACCACCAGCCCCACAAACCCAATGATCCCTGCACTGGAAACGCACAGCCCTGTGAGGACCGACGCCAGAAGAAAAAGGAGTTTCTTGCTCCTCTCCACCTCCACTCCCAGATACCGGGCCTGTTCTTCCCCCAAGGCCAGAGCATTGAGATCCAGGGCAAAAAAATAGGAGAGGACCAAGCCCGCCAGAGCCACTGCCCCCATAACCTCCACCATCCACCAGTCCGTCTCACCCAGAAACCCCATAATCCAGAAGATGATGCTGTGGAGGTCCTCCACCCGGGAAATGGCCATGATGAGCATGATGAGGGAAGAGGAGATGAAACTCACCATGACTCCCGTCAAGAGGAGCCCCTGAATCCTCAAGACTCCCCTTTTGGTGCTCAGAGAGTAAACCATCACGATGACCACCACAGCTCCCAGGAATCCCGAGAGAGGCAGAAAGAAGAGGCCCAGGACCCGATGGAGGCGCAACACCATGCCCAGAGACACCCCCAAAGCCGCCCCACCAGAAATTCCCAGGGTGTAGGGCTCCACCAGTGGATTGCGAAAGAGACCCTGAAGAATAACCCCCGCTAAGCTCAAGGCACCACCCACAGCGAACCCCAGGAGAATTCGTGGCAGGCGTAACTGGAAGACAATAGAATGAGCCACACTCCCCTCCATGGAGAGGGAGAGGAAAATCTCCCTCATAGAGAAACCTGTTGAGCCCACTGAGAGAGAGAAAAAGCCCACCACCAGCAGAAGGCCGAGAAAAAGGAGGACCCAGAGGAACCAGCGCACCAACCTACCGTCCAACTTACCTTCCCACCTTCTCAACCAATTCCGGATGGAGAAGTTTCACCAGATGCCTCAGAAACTTGACGAAGGTAACGGGGGTGGGGCTGCACAACTCATAAGAGTCCACCACATAGATACGCCCCCCCCTCACGGCCTTGATGGTCTTAAACTTCTCCCAGGTCTTCCGCTCCCTCTCTCCCACGATACCCATGGTGACGATAAGGATGACATCAGGATCCTGCTCCAAAACCTTCTCTCGGCTGTAAAGGCCACTCTTAGCGCCAGCGGCGATATTTATGCCCCCCGCCATCTCAATAAAATCGTTGATGAAAGAGCCCCGTGTGACGGTGAACAGGGGCCTGGACCCAATCTCTACAAAAACTTTGGGTCGATCCAATCCTCTGACAGAGGCTCTTATCTTCTCTACTTGAGCCCGGACTCTGGCTACAACTTCTCTGGCCCTCCCCTCCTCTCCCAAAAGCCGCCCCAACCTGAGAAACTGCTGGCACAGATCATCAAAGCTCTTGGGCTGGGGGAATATCTCCACCCTGATGCCGAGCCCTTTCAGCTTCTTCACATCCCGAGGATCAGTAAGAGACGTAGCCAGCACCAAATCAGGGTCGAGAGCCAGAATACGCTCCACATCTACCTCCACCACGGTGCCCACCTTCTCCTTCTTCATAGCCTCGGGAGGTTTCCGACAGTAGACAGTACAGCCCACAAGCCTCTCTCCAGCCCCTAGGAGATAGACCTCCTCGGTGAGGGAAGGCCCCAAGGAAACGACCCGCCAGGGATAAGCACTTGAAGCCGCCAGGGGCCACGCCCCCAACAGGATCCAGAAAGCCAGTAGTGCCCAAGTCAGCCCCCTCCCTCTCACGACGGACACCACTCCTCCTCTCCAGTCCACCGCCCAGGGCCAGACCTCAAGCCTCACCGGAGGCATACCTCCGCCTCAGCACAGTGGCCAGCTCCACCATATTCTTCAAGGCAGGCCCTACCTCCTCCCAGCCTCTGGTCTTGAGACCACAGTCAGGGTTTATCCAGAAACTCTCTTCGTCTATCACTTTCAAGGCCCGCTCAACAATCTCCATCATCTCCTCCACCCCAGGCACCTCCTTGGAATGGACGTCCCACACCCCCAGGCCAATCTCCCTGTCGAACCCTCTCTCCTCAAAGGCCCGCAAGATTTCACCCCTGCTTCTGGAAGCCTCTATAGAGATAACATCGAAATCCATCTCCTCCAGGTAACCCAAGATATCTTCAAATCTGGAGTAACACATATGGATATGGATTTGGGTATCGGGTCTCACCCGGGAAACCACCAGATTGAAAGCCTTCACCGCCCAGGAGAAGTAGGCATCCCACTCCCTCCTTTTTATTGGGGCCTTCTCTCTAAGAGCAGGCTCATCCACCTGGATCACTTTTATCCCGTGGGCCTCGTAATCCATCACCTCTTCTCTCAGAGCCAGGGCAATCTGATAGGCCACTTCCTCCTCAGGCAAGTCCTCCCTGACGAAACTCCAGGCCAGGATAGTGACAGGGCCCGTGAGCATCCCCTTCACCGGCTTATCAGTGAGGGACTGAGCATACAAGATCTCGTCCAGGGTGAGAGGCCTCCTCCTGATCACATCTCCGTGAATAATGGGGGGCCTGTAGCACCTGGTCCCATAAGAGATCACCCATCCCTGAGCAGTGGTGGCTATCCCATCCAACCTCTCGGCAAAAAACTCCACCATGTCGGACCTTTCAAACTCCCCGTGGACCAGGACGTCCAGACCCACCTCCTCCTGGAACCGTATGGCCTCCCTAATCTTCTCTTTCACAAAGGCCTTATACTCCCCTTCGGCCAGCTCTCCCCTCTTGTAAGCCAGTCTCTTCTGCCGCACTTCGGAGGTCTGAGGAAAACTGCCAATGGTGGTCGTGGGAAAGAGAGGAAGCCCCAGAAGCCCCTTTTGCAACACCCTGCGCTCTCCGTAAGAGGGTAAACGCCGAATTTCTCGGCCTTTAACCTCCTCCACACGTCTCTTCACATCGAAATTCACCAGCCCTGGTGGCCCAGGCTCGAAGACCTCTTCCAGCCTCTCCTCCCCCCTAAATACTTTGGCCAGGAGTCCGATCTCCCGGAGCTTCTCCCCGGCAAAAGCCAGCCTCCCGCTGAGCTGAGGCGCCAGATCCTCTCCTTCCAGGGAAAGGGGCAGATGATAAAGGGGAGCAGCATTGGAAATGGCCAGCCTATCCACCTTTCTGGCCAGTTTCTCCAGCAGACGAAGGGCAGCCTCTAGATCCGTCCTCCACGGACTCCTGCCATCTACCACTCCCGCCACCAGTCTCATCCCTCTGGAAAAGCCTTCCCTCATTATAGACTTCAGACTCTCTCTGCCATGAACCAGATCCAGTCCCAGGGAAGAGAGAGGCAGATCATAAAGGAAAGAAGGCCTATCCACACCTGCATAATAGGCAAAGAGATGGATGCGGCTCTTACGCCCCAGCTCCCTGTAAACCTCCCTTAAAAAAGTCCTCTCCTCATCGGTGAGCTCCATAACCAGAGCGGGCTCATCCATGTGAACCTCGTCCATCCCCTCCAGGAGCTCTCCATAGACCTGGGCCAATCCAAATAGGGCGTCTCCAAAACCGACCCCCTCCAACCTGGAGAGCTTCAAGAAAGTGAAGGGGCCAAGGAGATACGGGACCCCCCTGCTGTGGGAAAGAGACAACCCA
Source organism: Aquificota bacterium (assembly GCA_003648675.1). Taxonomy (GTDB): domain Bacteria; phylum Thermosulfidibacterota; class Thermosulfidibacteria; order Thermosulfidibacterales; family B14-G1; genus B14-G1. The sequence continues at coordinate 672 of QMPS01000118.1, read as the reverse complement.
CCATCCACCCAGAAAGAATTCAACCTGAAACTTCCCCTCCTCACCTCAGGCATCAGATAATGATAATTGGTATTGAACCACTTGGTGAGAGTAAGGGCCTCTCTCCCCCGACAGAGCCTGTAATACCCCTGCAGGTCTTCGACAGAGTAGAGCCCCACCATGAGGGCCGTATCCAGCATCTTGTCATAGAAGGTGAGCTCTCCCAAAGGAAAAGCATCCACCTCAGAGGCATAGGCCCCTATCCTCCGCTCCTCCAGCTCCAAGAGCCCCTCCCTCAGCCCCTTTTCAGAGATCTTCCCCTCCCAGTAGCCCTCTATGAGGAACTTGTAGGAACGCCCCCTGCCGATTCTGGGAAAACCGTAAGCATAAGCCTCCACCATACCTATCCTCCTCTCCATTCCCCGACCTCGGGGGATTTGCCAGCCCTACCCTCCAAAAAACCGCTAGTTAACAAAAAATCCCCGACCCTCCATAGAGGATCGGGGACTCGGCCACATTCAACCCTAACCCCTCACAGCCCCAACCCTCGAGGGCCTTTACCGGATCATAGGACCCGGGTGAGGCATCCCCCCAGGCCGGTCTCCTGGCTCCCGGATCACCCTACTCGCCGCCCCTTCCCGAGACTCATGCCCCAGTGGGCTCGATGCGGCTTTCGTCCCCGGTCACAGTGGC
>QMPS01000117.1 GCA_003648675.1 Aquificota bacterium | reverse complement strand
GTGTGCTTGGGCGCCCCTATCTCCCGCATCTGGCTCACCACTAGGTCCGCGAGCACCTTGTTGGGTATTTTATTGTAGCATCCTGTTAGAAACTCCACGCGGCTTTTGGTTCGAGCCATGAGGTCAGCTCCTTTGATGATGTCCAGGACCCAGGCGTATATCTCCTCCACCTGGCTGCGCTCAGGTGCCCGCACATAGTACCACGTGCGTGCATAGGCAGGCACCACGTTAGGCTGTCCTCCGCACTCCTCGTGGATGTAGTGGACGCGGGCCTTCTCGATGATATGCTCCCTCATGAAGTTGACTCCGTTGCTCATGAGCTCCACGGCGTCAAGAGCGCTTATCCCGTTCTCGGGGTCCCCTGCGCTGTGGGCGGTGCGGCCGTAGAAGTGAACTTTGAAGCTGTTCATGGCGTTGCTGCTGCCTGTGCCCGCGGTGTTTGCGCTTCCAGGGTGGTGTGCCAGGACGGCGTCTACCCCTTCGAAGAGTCCATGTCTCACCATCCAGACCTTTCCCACTAGGGTCTCCTCGGCGGGGCACCCATAGACTTTGATGGTTCCCCCTATGTTGTGTTCCTCCATGGCTGTCTTCAAGGCTATGCCAGCTGCCACCGCGCCTGCGCCGTATATGTTGTGTCCACAGCCGTGGCCAGGTGCTCCCTCCTCGATGGGCTCCTTCCAGGGGACGGCTTTCTGGCTTAAGCCAGCTAAGGCGTCCAGCTCCCCCAGTATGCCGAGGGTTGGCCCCTCTCCATTGCTCCAACTACCTACGAAGGCGGTGGGCATATCAGCCACACCCCTCTCCATGTGGAAACCGTGTTTCTCTAGTATCTCTGATAGGTACTTTGAGGTCTTGTATTCGAGTAGTCCTAGCTCGGCGAAGCCCCAAACGGTGTCGCTCCACTCGATGATCTCTTTCTCGTTTTCGTCTACCCATTGGTAGGCTGTCTCTTTCAAACAGACACCATTTATTTAGTGGCGTATATGGTTTTAAAACCAGTTACAACCGCCTAGCCTAGTCTTCTCTTGGTGGCGGTGTATAGATATGTGGAGATAGCTATGTTTAGGATTCCCTGGAGGGTGTTGAAGAGGGCTATGAGGGGTAACAAGCTTATCACAGCCCGATGGGGGAGTCCGTAGGCCTTGGGTAGGATGAGTAGGTTTACTGCTGTCATTCCTACAACCCTGCATGCTATTCCTATAACTCCTTCTAGTAGTGGTTTTTTCTCGTATTTGCCGAGGCTGAGCCCAGTGACTTGGAGGAGTTCCGCCAGGGTTTTCATGGTGGAGGACACCATATTTCCGCTTCTGGCGAGGATGCCCAATCCTGCGACTAGGGAGGTGGTTGCCGCCGATGGGTATCCGTATAGGAGGAGGCTTAGGGTTATGGGTATGCCTGTGAAGTCGAACTTTAGGTTGGGGTACCAGGGGAAGATGATCTTTAACCCCGAATACCTTAAGGTGTAGTCAAATAGAATTACTAGGGCCGCCATAATCGCGGTTCCCGTTATGCGGCGGGTATCGAGTTTTGTCAACTCGTCCTTCGTTTGGCTTATTTTATTTAAGCATTGGTTTTAATCCTCTGATGGCTAGGTTTAGTTGCCCACATGATTTATATTGTCTGAGTGGCAGTCAAAGAGTTGTGAAGGAAGTGCATCAACTCCAATATCAGCCGACGGGGTCGATGGACTCCGTAAGCTAGTTCTACGAACCCTTAACGACAACCAGCTTCTAGTCTTGAAGGAATTAGCCAACAACGACCAGAGCCTGACGAGTCTTCTACACCGCCTCTCAAGGGAAAATGGGATCCCCCTCTCCACCCTTAAGTTGAACGCTAGGATCTTGAGGGAGCTGGGTTTGATTAGTTATGGCTCCATCAGGGATCGGAGGCCCGCAAGGCTGGAGCGGCTGGGGGTCTTCGTGCAGAGGCTTCTATGGGGGGAGTCGGAGAGGGCTTCCCTGGAGCTGGTTTACCAGTCGTAATACACTATTTTTTTATTCTTTATCTCAAGTTTCTAGTTCATGCATGGCTCCAGTGAAGAGGGTTCAGAAAAGCTGCGAAGTCTAGTGCTGGAGCATGAGTTGGAGTCGTCTCCTTCGAGTATTTGTGTGCTGGATGGGGGAGGAAGGATCGTTATCTGGAACCAGCGGTTCTTGGACCTTTGGGGGTTGACGGCACAGGAGGTGGAAAACAGGCCCTTCAAGGCGTGGGTCCAACACATCCAGGACAAGTTAGAGGCTCCAACGGTTTTCCAATCCCTCTACAAGACCACGCAGGGCGAACAAGAGTTCAAGGGTTTCGTGGAGATTGGGTTAAAGGATGGCCGGGTTTTGAAGCTGGATATCTTTCCATTGTTGAAGGAGGGGGAATACTTTGGGAGGGTTTACTACTTCACCGATGTAACCGAAGGCAGGCGCGGGGAGGGGGTTATGACCGAGTATGCCAGCGAGCTTCAACGTATTGTGGCCAGTCGGACCCAGGAGTTGATCGAGGCAGAGAGGCTTGCAGCCTCTGGGAGCCTGGCCAGGGAGATTGCCCACGACCTCCGCAGCCCTCTCCAAAGCATACGGAACGCGGTCTATATGATGAAGAGGGACCCCAACAAGTTTAGCGTGGGGTTGGAGATTATTGAGAAATCCATCCTCAGGAGCCTGGAGATGCTTGAGGGGCTGAGGGACAGCTCCAGGTTGGATGAACCCCGCCTTAGGAAGTCCGATCTAAACAAAATTATCTTGGAGAGTGTGGAGGAGATACCTAAACCTAGCAATGTTTCTATTAATGTGGAGCTGGACGAGGAGGCCGAGGCCTGGGTTGACGGGCCTAGGATGAGACGGGTCTTCGACAACCTTCTGCTCAACGCCATCGAGGCCATGCCCAAGGGGGGGACAATCACCATCACCAAACAGAGGGTTGGAAACAAATACATCATCCAAATCAGTGACACCGGCGTAGGAATACCAGAGGACGTGCTCCCCACCCTCTTCCAGCGAAAGTTTTACACCACCAAGCCCCACGGCCTGGGGTTGGGGCTATCCTACTGCAAGAGAACCGTGGAGAGCCACGGGGGAAGCATCATGGTGGACAGTGTTCTAGGTAAGGGGACTGTTTTCACCATCTAGTTGCCAAAGGTGGACTAGGGTTGCCTTTGGAGGCGGCTCCACACCTCCTACTCCACAGCCTGCGAGACCTTCATGCGGTCCACCTCGCCTCTCTGATTTAGCGGCAAGGCGTCTTTGAATATGATCCTTGAGGGGACCTCGAACTCCTCCAGGTTTTCTTTGCCGTGCTGGATTAATTCCTTCTCCAGTGCATCACCTGGTGGGGTCTCCCTTGGAACCACCACCGCCTGGAGGTCTGTGGCGCATCTTAAGGGATCAGGGGCTCCTATAGCCACAGCCCTCTCCACTTTGGGGTGTTTCTCTAGGACTGCCTCCACCTTGGTGGGCCAAACCGCGTGCCCACCTGCCACGATTCTATCCCGTTTACGCCCCAAGACGTAGAGGTAGCCCTCCTCATCCAGGAAACCCACATCCCCCGTGTACAGCCAGCCCCCTCTAATTGTGTCTAGGGTTGCCTGCGGGTCCCCCAGGTAACCCTTCATCATCTGCGGCCCCTTAACAACTATCTCACCGACCTCCCCAGGGGGCAGCTCAAACTCCCTTGTTTTTATGTCCACGATCTTCACCTGGGTGTCTGGGTAGGGTAACCCCACGCTCCCATATTTAGGGGGGCCTTCCACGGGTGTGGCCGAAATGGTTGGCCCCATCTCCGTGAGGCCGTACCCCTGGTACACCCTGGTCTTCACAACCTTCTCCAACCGTTGGATATACTCCGCCCTTATGGGGCTCCCTCCTGTAGAGCAGTGGGTGAGGCTGGTGAGGTCGTATTCCCGCAGTTTGGGGTGGTTCAGCATCTCCTTTATGAAGAGTGGGATGGTGGGTAGGTGGGTGGCCCTAAGCCTCTGGGTTGTTTCCATGATTTTCTCGGCGTCGGGTTTGGGGAGTAGGGCCATGAGGCATCCGAAGCTAACTGCCTCGTTGAATACCACGAGGCCATAGCTGTGGAAGAAGGGTACGGAGCACACCACCACGGGGTAGCCCCTGGGCTGGGGCTTTGGGCTATACCCCCACCCCCTAAGCCAGTAGTAGGACTGAAGGGCGTTTGCCACAAGTGCGTAGTGGGTTAAAACCACGCCCTTGGGTCTCCCAGTGGTTCCACTGGTGTATAGCACCACCGCTTCATCCTCCCGAGGATTTATGATCGCCGGCTCCCTCAATCTCTCCCCCCTGAGAAGACT
>QMPS01000116.1 GCA_003648675.1 Aquificota bacterium | reverse complement strand
GCCCAACCCCCACCAATGCCTTTATTTTACCTAAAGCGCGTAGCTGAAAGGCAAGGGAAGCCCTTTTTCCACGAGCCCCCTTGCAAGAAGAGGAGGGATAGATGAACAAGCGACTAATAATCATAGCCAACCGCCTTCCCGTCACCATAAATAAGAAGGAGGGCAAGATCACCTACCACCCCAGCGCTGGGGGTTTGGCCACAGGGCTGGGCTCCTTCTATCGGGAGAAGAAAGGTGTATGGCTGGGTTGGCCAGGACTGGCCAGTGAGAAGATTCGTGGACTGGAAGAAAGTATCTCCTCTTACCTGAAAGAACTGGACTGTAGCCCCGTATTTCTCACCCAGCGCCAAGTAGAGAACTTCTACCTCGGCTTCAGCAACAAAACCCTCTGGCCCCTCTTCCACTACTTCGTTCAGTACACCACTTTTGAAAATCGCTTGTGGGAGGCCTACAAGAGGGTGAACCGTCATTACTGCGAGGTAGCCCTAGAGGTGGCCAATGAGGACGACATCATCTGGGTCCACGACTACCAGCTCCTTCTCCTACCGGGTATGCTCCGGGAGAAGCTCCCTAAAGCCACTATAGGCTTCTTCCTCCATATCCCTTTCCCCTCCTTCGAGATCTTCCGTTTGCTTCCCTGGAGAAGAGAAATCCTAGAAGGGCTTCTGGGAGCAGATCTGGTGGGCTTTCACACCTATGACTATGTCCGCCACTTTCTGAGCAGTGTGAGGCGCATTTTAGGCTACGACCACAGCTTAGGGCTTATCACCACCAGAAACCGCCTGGTGAAGGTGGACACCTTTCCCATAGGAATAGATTTCCTCCGCTTTGCCAGGGCTGCAGAGCTCCCCGAGGTGAAGGCGGAAATCCAGCGGCTAAAGCGGCGCATAGGCAACCGGAAAGTGATCCTCTCTGTAGATCGCTTGGACTACACCAAGGGGGTACCTAAAAGGCTGGAAGCCTTTGATCTCTTTTTAGAGAAGAACCCCCAGTACAGAGAGAAAGTGGTTCTAGTTATGGTGGCCGTACCCTCCAGGACAAAAGTAGACCACTACATCCAACTAAAGAGAGAAGTAGACGAGCACATAGGACGCATTAATGGCCGATATGGCACCTTGGGCTGGTCCCCCATCCTCTACCTCTACCGCTCGGTGCCCTTCCCCACCTTGGCGGCTCTATACAACATGGCCGACGTAGCCCTGGTCACTCCACTGAGGGACGGAATGAATCTGGTAGCCAAGGAGTATATCGCCAGCAAACGGGACAACTTGGGCGTCCTGGTCCTGAGCGAAATGGCCGGCGCGGCCCGAGAGATGGGAGAAGCCCTTCTAGTAAACCCCTTCAACGTAGGAGAGGTGGCCCAGGCACTGAAAACAGCTCTAGAGATGGAGGAAGAAGAACAGAGGGAGAGGAACATCCGTCTCAAGGAAAGGCTCCAGCGCTACAACGTGAGGCGCTGGGCGGGGGAATTCATAGAGAAAGTGGAGTCTATACGGGGACTCCAGGAGGAAATGGAGGAGAAGTGCCTCCGGGGCATACTCCTCAGGCGCTTCCTGGAAGAGTACTCCCAGGCCAAAAGGGCTCTCATCCTCCTGGACTACGACGGGACCCTCACCTCCTTTACTGACCGTCCAGAGAAGGCTCGTCCCGACAACGAAGTGAAGGAAGTGCTCAAAAGCCTAGCATCCATTCCCACCAATCGGGTGGTCCTCATCAGCGGGAGAAAGAAAGAGAACCTAGAGCAGTGGTTCGGCAATCTGGGGATAGACCTAGTGGCGGAACACGGGGTATGGCTCAAGGAAAACCAAGACCCGTGGGAGCTTATCGAACCCCTGAAACAGGACTGGAAGGAAGCCATCCGCCCCATTATGGAGGTCCATGTGGACCGCACACCCGGAGCATTCATAGAAGAGAAGGAGTTCTCCCTGGTGTGGCACTACAGGAAATCCGACCCCGAAATGGGGAGCATCAGGGCCAGGGAGTTGAAAGACGCTCTCCTCAACATCACCGAGAACTTTAACCTTACCATCCTGGAAGGAAGCAAGGTGATAGAGGTGAAGCCTGCCAACATCAATAAAGGCATGGCTGCCATGAGGTGGGTCTCCCAGGGACCTTGGGACTTCGTCGTGGCCATAGGGGACGACTGGACCGACGAGGATCTTTTTGAGGCACTGCCCCAGGAAGCCTATTCCATTAAGGTGGGTTTTGGGCTATCAAAGGCGAAATTTAACATGGACTCTCCCCAAAGGGTTAGGGGGTTGCTAAAAGAGATGATCAAAATTAAAACCGCCGAAAGTGAGGAGTGAGGAGATGGCAGAAGAGGAAATAGACAGAGAAGAAAGAGGCATAGAGGTTAGGACCTCTTCCGATAGTCCCAGCAACAATCACGTCAACAATGGAGAGAAGTGCTGCTTCTACATAAAGGACTGCGCCCTGGTCTCCATTTCCACGGGCAAAAAGGCCTACTCCCTGGCAGAGCTCCTGGACCAACTTCGAGGCATTCATCCCGGTAGCATTTATCACCACTTCTGGTCCCGTCTCTTGAGACCCAGCTTCGATCACCCCGAATTCCATAACGACTTCGCTGCCTGGGCCCACCACGACATCCACGACGAGACCCTGGCGGAAAGGCTCAACATCATCGACCCCCAGGACTTCAACACCCTGGAAGACCTGCGCCAGGAACTTATAGACAACATCGAGGAGCGCATGGACGAGAGCGAGTTCCTCCCCTGGGCCAAGGCCAAAGCCCCTTTCTACTTCGTGAGAAGCCAGATAGTAGTCTTAGACACAGGCAGAAGGATCTACCATCCCGAAGAACTAGCCCAGGCAGTGGCTTCCATGTCTTTGGGTAGCATCTTCTACCATTTCATAGACGCCCGGAGGAGGACAGCCGACGGTGTTGACGACTTCCGGGCCTGGCTTCAACCCATGGAGAAATACCAAGACCTGGTTGAAAGCCTAGCCAACATAGACCCCTACTTCACAACTCTATCCGAACTCAAAGAAGAGCTCGTCATCCTCTTCAGCAAATACTTCAAAACCGGGGTGAACCTATGAGCCAAGACATTCTATCCCGCTACGCCCAAGTCTCGGGAGAGGAAGCATTAGAGCAGCTTCTCCAATTGGCCGCCCCCCTAAAAGGCGCCCACATCGTCCATGTAAACTCCACCCGATACGGAGGAGGAGTGGCAGAGATCCTTCACAGCTTAATCCCTCTGAAAAAGGCTCTGGGGCTGGATGTCACCTGGGAGGTGATCACCGGCGAAGAAGAATTCTTCCACATCACTAAATCCATGCACAACGCCCTCCAAGGTTTCTCCACGGAGATCCCCCCCAAAGGCCTTAGGACCTACGAAGAGACCAATGCCCAAGAAGCCGAGAGGCTCAGGCCCCTCCTGGAAGAGGCAGACTTTGTGTTCATTCACGACCCCCAGCCCGCACTCCTACTCCACTTTATTCCACAACGGAAAGGAAAGTGGGTCTGGAGATGCCACATAGACCTGAGCCGTCCCCAGCGCTCCGCCTGGAGATACCTGAGAAACATGGTAGTAGAATACGATGCCAGTATATTCTCCATGCCCGACTTTACCCAGCCTTTGCCCCACCCCCAGTATATTATTCCACCTAGCATAGACCCCCTCACGGAGAAGAATCGAGAGTTGTCCCAGGAAGAGGTGAAAAAGGTCTTGGACCAACTCGGCATAGACCTCGACAAACCCATAGTCCTCCAGGTCTCCCGCTTCGACCGATTCAAGGACCCCCTGGGGGTAGTGAGAGCCGCTAGGCTGGCCAGGAAATTCGCACCCCTACAACTGGTCCTGGCAGGCGGAGGAGCCGCCGATGATCCAGAGAGCGAAATGGTTCTCAACGAGGTAAAAGCCGCAACCATGGGAGACCCCGACATCCACATTCTATATCTGCCCCCCGACGCCCACCTCACCATAAACGCCCTCCAAAGGGCTGCCCACGTGGTCCTTCAAAAATCCATAAAGGAGGGATTCGGTCTCACCGTTACCGAGGCCATGTGGAAGGGCAAGCCCGTTGTAGGAGGGGACGTAGGAGGAATAAAGATCCAAGTGGTGAACCACCACACCGGCTTTCTGGTCCACACCCCGGAAGGTGCAGCCCTGTGTATCCGCTACCTCCTCTTCTACAAAGACAAGAGGGAAGAGATGGGTAGAAAGGCCCACCAGTTTGTCAAAGACAACTTCCTCATCACCCGCCATCTCAGGGACTATCTCTCCCTCCTGTTGGCTTTGAAACTGGGAGTCCACGAACGTATAGAACTGGAGACCTGGATGG
>QMPS01000115.1 GCA_003648675.1 Aquificota bacterium | reverse complement strand
GAATTCCACAAGGCTCTCGCTCCAGCCTATTTCCCGGGCAAGGTCTGCCGTTTTCCTCTCAACCTGTCCCCTGTTGTTTTTTATCCCCGAGACGATGTTCATTGCCATACCCGAGTCGCCGCACTCTTTCAGCACCTTGTAGAGGACTGCCGTCCTCAGTGCCCCTTTGATGCTTGAGCCCGGGACGTAGGGCTTCCCGTTCATCTTTATGAACTCCTTTATCTGCATGCTCCTCTTTCCGGTCTCCCCGTGGATTTTCAGTGTGTAGAGCGCGTATTCTGCGGGGTTAAGGTGAAGCTCGTCTATGTAGCCTTTCCAGACATAGGCATCGCCGGGTGGGTTCTTTAGCATGTGCAGTATCTCTTCAAGGTTTATCCCCATCCCAAGGAGATCATCGGTAAGCCTTCCCGTATCGAGGACATAAATGACGCCATCGCCGGGGTATATGTCAAGGGGCGTCAGCTCTTTGCCGTTACCGATGTGGAGGGGGGAGACGACTTTAAGCGTTTGGGTGCTCATTCTAGACCCTCCGGTATGAGTGTTGGTACTTGAAAGGTTAAGCCGTAGACGTAGACGGGGAAGGGGAGCCCAAGATCGAGCTTTTCAAACCTCCCTGGATCTCCTTTCACGACGGAACCCTCTGATATGAACCTCATCTTGGGTTTTCTCCTCCCAAAGCTCCACCCACCTTTTCTGAGAAGATTCCAGAGCACAGGCCGTTTTGATGGTAGTGCGTTTGAGAGAGTCACTGCATAGGGGCTTTGGGGAGCGTTTATCCTCATATGACCAAAGGACGGTTCAAAGAGGCCTGATCCCCAAGTGCTCTTTCCGCCTATCCCGTTGTCGCTGAGGAACCGTACCGCAGGTTCTATGAACTCTTTAAAGACGTCTTCAGGTCCTTTGTAGAGGAAGTAAAGCCCTGCGTCATCTCTAAACCGCACCTCTTCCCAGAAGTAGAGGTCGGAGTCTTGAGTTACCCTGTCAAGTGAGACCTTTGGGGTGTCTACGGTTGCATACGCTTCTTCCTCAGGCACTTCAAAGGGTTCCCCTCTCAGAGCCCTCTCGAAGCTTCTCAGATCGAGGTATCTGGCCTTTTTGACTTTCTTTGCTTTGACTGGGTCGCTGAAATCCATAAGCTCAGCAGTCAGGGGCTTTGGAAGGTAGTAAGTGTCTCTAATATACGGAAAGGCAGAACTTATCCTTGCCCCCTTCTCGAACGCCTCCACCAGTTCATCAACTGCTTTTTTGCCGTGGAGCAGAGATATTGCGCTAGCTATGGCCCCAAATAGCGTGTCGGCGTGGGGAATTTCTCGGAAGGGCCCTACTGGTTTCAGCAGTACTGTCCTGAGTTCCGTCATCATACGGCCCCCAACTTGCTCTTCACCTCCGAGAAGAGCCCCTCAAAGTCCTTCAGAACATCCGGAATATCTTTACCTTCCGCTTCAACGATGATTTTGTTCTCCTCATTTCCAGTCCTGTAGTACTCAGGCGTCCTGAACTCTATGGCATCCAACTTGAACTTCACTTTACCATAACCCCTCGAGCCGGAGCCGCCGAGGTAACTATCCTCGAGGAGAGCCATTGCCGTTAACAGGTTTTTAACGTCGTTCTCCCAGTGGTCGAGCTTTTCAACGTTGTAGATTATCTCAAACTCAAATTCAGCTCCAGCGACGACGCGCTCGTTGGTTCTCGGGTTTGCTTGTGAGGTAACGCGATCTATGCCCACCTCGATCTCTGCTTCGGTCAGGTCTTCTCCTGCCCGCCACGTCTCTTCCCACTCTTTTGTTAGGAACGCATCTCTAACTATCACCCTTGATGGGAAGTTAGTCTCGTTTCCGCTGGCCCCAAAGAGCCTGCACACGGGGCAGGCAAGAGCAGAGTCATAGTCAGGGCAGACGTGTATCCACCCCCTGTTGATTCTCTTGTTGAAGAACTTTCCGCAGTTTTCCTGATTAAGTGGCTTGCAACTTCCGGGTGAATACTTTGAGAGGGTTGGGTACTGCTTCTTTAGTCCATCAAGCTGGGAGTTCACAAAGATCTCAAAGAGGCTCCTTAGACGGCCTTTGAGGGAAGAGCCGGGAATGTATGGCAGCCCGGTGTGAGGGTCCTTTATAACGGGATTGTCTATTCCACCAATCTCGGAGATGTCCCTCTGCGAGCCTATGTGTAGGCCGGTCATGGCCTTAATCTTACCTTTTATAACAAGCTTTCCATAAAACTCCCTATTCATCATTCTCTACCCCCGAAGAACCTGTGATATGCGACCACGGCCTGGAGAAAGTCGTAAAACTTACCGAAGTTCTCGTTGGTGGGCTCCCTCATGAGAACCTCAAGCATCGGGTCAAGGACGTTGTGAAACGCTTCAAGAGGGTACCTAGACTGCCCACTTGCTTTTCCAACGGTGTATGCAAGGAGATACCGCATCTTGACGATATCGTCTTTTATGTCCCCGTCGCCCCTTTTGATTTTTAGCTCTGTGGTTCTTGCCATTTCAAGGATTTTTCTCACTTGGTTAGTCTTTAGCCCCTGGGCAACGAGATATGCTGCAACAGTGATAGCGTTGGCCAGTCTCTTCTCCGGGCTCCACTCTTTGAATTTCCCAGCATCCCTAACCACGCGGGTGAAGTACGGGTTTATGTTGTTCCTGTCGAGGGCTCTTTTTTCAAGCGCTGTTTTTATCCCTAGGACATCGGGGGATTCCCCAAAAAGGTTAGAGACGTCTACCCGGGAGAAATCTCTCCCAGAACGCCTGTTTCTATCATATCTCCCAGGGTAATCCACAAACTTCACCTCCTAACGGCCATAAGTACAATTTTTAAAACACCATCGATCCAGTAAACCGGCTGGGGCTCGCCCCTTTCGACGGCCCCCACATCTATCCCGACCAGCTCGGGGAAGAATTCTGAGAGGTCATGCCTCCCTAGAAGGTAAGCGGTTAAGTATGCCCACCTGACATCGTTGGAGTTCCTTACATAGAGCTCCCTGAGCTGGAGGAGTCTCATCAGCAGGCTTTTCTTTGAATCGAAGGGTTTTCTGAGCTTTCCGTTCCCAGCATATATCTTGGTAGCGTATTTCTCCCACAGTTCCCAGTACTGCTTCCAGCTGTAAGAAACAGGGTGCCTGCCATCGTCCGGGCGGGTTCTTTCAATAACCGTTACTCTGTCCCTCCCCTCGTCCTTTGCTAATTCTAGCCTTTTGCTCACGACCTCGGCGATCCTGTATATGGGCGTCTTGTGGTCGAAGTAGCCGAGCCCCATCGAGAGCGTAAGCCCGCCCCCAGTGTAAGCGTGGAATACCTTCCTTATCCTAAAGGCCAAGTCAAAAACCTGGTCCCAAGCTCCGACAATAAAGAAGTCATCGCCACCGGCGTAAACTACTGTGATGTCTGGATTGTTGAGCCACTTATCATGGAGCATTGGTGCCCCGACCAGTTCGCCGAATTTGCCCTTGATAATATCGTTCAAATACACTTTGAAGAAGTAGTCCATGAACCTAGAAGCGGTCGCAAGCTTCGAGGGACTGTCCATGCTCCTAAAGAAGTCTCCTAGCAAGTCAACGTCGCCCTTGACGACCCCAATCCTTTTAACACCCGTTGAGGCACTAGCCAGTTCCTCGAATGTCGCTATGCCTTCCTTACCGTGCTTGAAGTAGTCCGCAACGAGGTATGGCACAAACTCTGTCTCTTTGGGCATGCCTGAGGGAGTCTTGAGAGTGTTCTTCAGGAGGAGCACTTCCCCCTTCGAGAAACTTTCTCCGCTGTAAGGTATGAAGTACCGGAACGGCCCTCTGGTCACGCCCTCCCCTTTCCACGCCGTCCGGTCTAAGATGAAGCCCTTGACCTTGGGGAGCATTCCTCCGAGTCTGGCAAGCTCATTGCACGTGTGGCAGACCTTGATACTGTTGTCGAACTCAAACGTCTCAAGCTCGTCTTCGGGAAGTTCCTTCCCGCAGACACTGCACTCTTCCATTCTTCCAGTTCTGGGGACTCCAAATGGTTCCGCGAGCTCTTCAAAACGCCTGAGTTTCTTCAATGTGACCTTCTTCTTCAATCGTTTCCGAGCACTCTCAAAAAGGTTTTCTTTGCCTTTTCTACCAAACTCCTCACCACTTATCGGTTCCCAGTCGAGCGCGAGGTAAAGGCTCCCGTCGAATTCCTTATGGAGCCACTCAACGATGTGCCTTCTAATGCGGTCAAGCTCTTTCACGGCCTCACGAGGGCAAACGTTGTCTTCAACGCAGGGGGACATTTCCTTATCGTTGCCCAGAACACTCCCGAGGCCGTGAAAGAGCTTGACCGCATTAGAAGGCACATCGT
>QMPS01000114.1 GCA_003648675.1 Aquificota bacterium | reverse complement strand
TCCCTGGGATCGGTGATAACCCCTGTCAGAGCACAGGCGACAGCCGTCTCGGGGCTCACCAGGTAGATGCCAGCACTGAGGGTACCAGACCGGCCGTAGAAGTTCCTGTTGTTGGTCCTGATAGACACAGCATCGTTCTTGGGAGCCTGGCCCATACCGATACAGAACCCGCAGGCATTCTCCTGTAGCCTGATGCCCGCATCTAGAAGGTAATCCAAGGCACCCTCACTATCTATCTGGCGCACCACCTGCTTAGAACCGGGGCCCACCACCACGTCCAGGTGAGGAGCAAAGCCCTTACCATATTTATCCACCCAGGCCTTGGCCACTTTGGCAACCACCATGAGATCTCTGTAAGAAGAATTGGTGCAAGAGCCAATGCAGACCTGATCCACCGTCTTGCCCTCCACTTCCCTAACAGTCACCACATTATCGGGACTGTGAGGCAAAGCCACCAAGGGCTCCAGCTCGGAAAGGTTGATCTCTATCACCCGATCATACTCAGCGTCGGGATCCGGAAGGAGCTCCACCCAGTCCTCTTCCCTGCCCTGAGCCTTGAGAAACTCACGAGTGATCTCGTCGGAGGGGAAGACAGAAGTAGTGACACCCAGCTCAGCCCCCATGTTGGTGATAGTAGCCCTCTCAGGCACACCCAGGGTCTTCAGGCCAGGGCCGAAATACTCCACCATCCAGCCCACATTTCCCTTGGTGGTGAGGATAGACAAAAGCTTCAAGATCACATCTTTAGCAGACACCCATTTGGGCAACTGGCCAGTAAGATAGACACCGTACACCTTGGGACAAGTGAGATAGAAAGGCAGCCCAGCCATAGCAGCGGACACGTCCAAACCGCCGGCACCAATGGCAATCATGCCAATACCACCACCCGTAGGGGTGTGAGAGTCAGAACCCAAGAGGGTCTTACCAGGCTTACCGAAACGCTCCAGATGCACCTGATGGCAGATTCCGTTGCCTGGCTTGGAGTAATACACGCCATACTTGGCCGCAAAGGTTCTAAGATAGGAATGGTCATCGGCATCTTCAAATCCCATCTGGATGGTCTTGTGGTCAATATAAATGATGGAGAACTCGGTCTTTACGCTGGGGACACCCATAGCCTCAAATTCCATAGCCGCCATGGTACCCGTGGCATCCTGGTAAAGAGTCTGATCTATCTTGATGGCAATCTCCTTACCAGGAACCAGCTCCCCCTCCACCAAATGTTCTTTAAGTATCTTTTGGACAACGTTAAGTCCCATGATCTACCTCCCCCACACAGTAATCAGGCCTTAAAGGCAGGGGATTTATAGCAGCCTACTCCCAGATGTGGCAAATTGTTAGTGGAAATCCCACCCCCCGTGATATAGTAAAAATGGAGAGGTCCAAAAAACCTAGGGAGGTGCCACTATGAAGATGCTCTTGGCTGGAGAATGGGTAGAAAGAGACAGGGTTATAGAAGTCCTTAACCCCTACGACAATTCCCTCATAGACACCGTGCCCCGGGGCACCAGAGAAGACGCCCTCAAGGCCATTGAAGCCGCTCAGAAAGGCTTTGAAGAGATGAAAAAGCTCACCGCCTACGACCGCTCCTCCATCCTCCAGAAAGCCGCCCAAATAATGGATTCCCGGAAGGAGGAGATGGCCCAACTGGTAAGCAAAGAAGTGGGCAAGACCATAAACGAAGCTCGGGGAGAAATCGCCAGGGCCCTTCAGACCCTCACCCTCTCCGCTGAGGAGGCCAAGAGGCTAGCTGGAGAGGAGGTACGCTTCGACGGAGCTCCCCCGGGGGGCGGCAAAATGGGACTCTACCTGAGGGTACCCCTGGGAATCATAGTGGCCATCACCCCCTTCAACTTTCCGGTGAACCTGGCCATGCACAAGATCGCCCCTGCCTTGGCGGCGGGTAACAGCGTCATCCTGAAACCTGCCTCCGCCACCCCCCTGGCCGACGTGCTCATGGGCGAGATCTTCCTGGAAGCAGGGGTGCCGCCTCTGGCCTTCCAGGTGATCACCGGGCCAGGAGGAGAGGTAGGCGACACCCTGGTGGAAGACGAAAGGGTAAAGATGGTCACCTTCACCGGCTCCAGGGAGATCGGCAAAGAAATCATGAAGAAGAAGGGCTATAAACGAGCCACCATGGAGCTGGGGTCTAACTCGGCTGTCATAATCTGCGAAGACGCCCAGATGGACAAGGCCTTCCCAAGGGTGGTCCTGGGCGCCTACGCCCTAGCAGGCCAGGTCTGCATCTCAGTCCAGCGCATCTTCGTCCACGAGAGCATCTTCGACACCTTCGTGGAGCGCTACGTGGAAGAGGTGAGGGCTCTGAAGGTGGGCAACCAGCTCCTGGAAGAGACCCAGGTCGGTCCCATGATTGAGCCTAAAGAAGCCCAAAGGGTGAAAGAGTGGATAGATGAAGCCGTGGCCGCCGGCGCTAAGCTCCTATGCGGCGGCGAGGTGGACGGAGCCATGATGACCCCCGCCGTGGTCACCCATTGCCCCAGGAACGTCCTGCTCTTCACGGGGGAGGCCTTTGGCCCCGTGGTCCTCATCAACCCCTACTCCACCTTCGAGGAAGCCATCGAACTCACCAACGATTCGGTCTACGGTCTCCAGGCGGGCATCTACACCCAGAACCTCTACAAGGCCTGGCAGGCCGCCAAAGAAGTGGAGGCCGGAGGCATTATAATTAATGACGTACCCACCTTTCGGGTGGACCTCATGCCCTACGGCGGCATGAAGGAGAGCGGCATCGGCCGGGAAGGCCCCAGCTATACCATAGAAGAGATGACAGAAATCAAGCTGGTGTGCTTCGATTTAAACTGAAATCCCAAATGGGGGAGGGGAGGAACCCCTCCCCCAACAACCCATAAAATCCTGCAACCCAAAGAGAATCCAAAGAAGTCACCTTCTCTTGAAACCCTACCCTAGCCCGCACCATAAGGAAAATAGCCATGGACAA
Organism: Aquificota bacterium; assembly: GCA_003648675.1. Classification (GTDB taxonomy): domain Bacteria; phylum Thermosulfidibacterota; class Thermosulfidibacteria; order Thermosulfidibacterales; family B14-G1; genus B14-G1. The sequence goes on along the minus strand of QMPS01000114.1, from coordinate 1,382 downwards.
CGGCTGAGAAAGGCCTATGGTGATGAATACGGAGGTGGAAATGACAAAGGAATTCCAGACATTCGACACCACGGGGGACACAGGGCTGGAGATTTACGGGGCCAGTCTTGAAGAAGTCTTCCGTAACGCTCTGAGAGGCCTCTTCGATCTCATCACCGACCTGGACAAAATAGAAGCTCAAGAGGAGGTTACCGTGGAGGCCCAGGGGGAAGACTGGGTAGACCTCCTGGTGAGCTGGCTCAACGAACTGGTTTTTCTCCAAGACGCCCGGGACTGGCTCTTCAAAGAGTGTGTAATTGAAAAGTTGGAGCCCCACTACATAAAAGCACATTGCTCAGGTGAAAGGTTCAAGAAAGGAAAGCACCCCATCAAGACTCTGGTGAAAGCCGCCACCCTCCACCAGGCCCGGATAGAAAAGAGCCCCCAGGGCTACAAGGCCCGGGTGGTGCTAGACGTATAATAGGAGGAAAACTATGGCCACGCTAAAGAAGATAGACAATTATCGCTGGATGGTACCCAAAGGCTACAAGCCAGGCATGAGGGTGCCGGGCATCATTTACACTAAGGAGTCCATGCTAAAGGAGATCGAAAAAGACCAGTGCATTGATCAGGTAGCCAACGCCGCTACCCTCCCCGGCATTGTCAAAGCTTCACTGGCCATGCCCGACATCCACTATGGCTATGGCCTGCCCATCGGAGGGGTAGTGGCCACGGACATCTCCCAGGATGGAGTTATCACCCCTGGTGGAGTGGGCTTCGACATCAACTGCGGCGTACGCCTTCTGCGCACAAACCTCACCTTGAAAGACGTGGAAGACCGGCTGGAGGAGTTGGTGGATACCCTCTTTGCCACGGTACCCACGGGCGTAGGCTCCAGGGGCCCTTTGAAGATCAAGGGCGGCCAATACAAAGAGGTCCTTCGCAAGGGGGCAGCCTGGGCCGTGGAACAGGGCTACGGTTGGCCCGAGGACCTGGAGAACACCGAGTCCCAGGGCTTCATCTCTGGAGCCGACCCCAATCTGGTAAGCAGCAAGGCACAAGAACGGGGTAAAGATCAACTGGGCACCTTGGGATCGGGCAATCACTTCCTGGAAGTTCAGGTGGTAGAGCAGGTCTTCAACGAAAAACTAGCATCGGCCATGGGCCTGGAGCAGGGTCAGATCACCGTCATGATCCATTCAGGCTCCCGGGGATTCGGTCACCAAGTATGCACCGACTTCCTCAAAGTCATGGAACGGGCCCTCCAGAAGTACCAGATCCAGGTCCCTGACCGGCAGCTGGCCTGCGCACCCTACAAGTCCCAGGAAGGTCAAGACTACCTGGCAGCCATGGCTTGCGCCGCCAACTACGCCTGGGCCAATCGCCAGTGTCTGGCCCACTGG